>CAYOIT010000041.1:0-32892 GCA_964404035.1 uncultured Verrucomicrobiota bacterium
TCTTTCGGCATCCGTTCAGTGGGGGGGGCCGCGCTGGGGACAGCACGGTCCACCTTGGGGGAAGTTGTGGGACGGGTGGTCGGGTATTCGTGCAGGGGCTCCGCGTCCTGGCGCACCATCCTCTTGGAACGGACAATCTGGGGCGTGATGTGCTCCAACGGGTGGTGCAGGGGACGCGGATCGCTTTTCTCGTGGGGGTGGTGACCTCGCTTATTGCCATCCCGATCGGTTTGGTGCTCGGATGCCTGGCGGGGTATTTTGGCGGGTGGGTGGATGAGGTTGTTGTCTGGGTCTACTCGACCGTGGCCTGTATGCCGGGTCTGTTGTTTATCCTGGCCATCTCGATGGTCGTGGGAAAGGGGCTGCTGGGGGTCTATCTGGGGATTGGGCTGACGACCTGGGTGGGACTTTGCCGGCTGATTCGCGCCGAAGTGATGAAGCATCGTGATCAGGCCTATGTCATGGCCGCCCGGTCGCTGGGCTACAGCCCCTTCCGGATCGTGTTCCGCCATATTCTTCCCAATGTGTTCCACCTGGTGATCATCACGTTTTCTTTGCGCTTTCCCTCGTCGATCGGGACGGAGGTGTTCATGAGCTTTCTCGGGATCGGGGTCCAGGGTGAACCGTCGTGGGGCGTGATGATCGGGAACGCGCGATTACGGCTCTGGCAGGGGATCTGGTGGGAAATGGCGGCGGTGACGGCGGCGATTCTTATTGTCGTGCTGGCCTTTAATCTGGTAGGGGATGCCTTACGAGATGCCTTGGACCCGCGGCTGCGAGCCAGGGGAAAAGGATAAACGTCCATCCGATAGACTCTAAGCTGGAAAGATCCTATGCCCAAGAAACCTGCAAGTTCGAACCTCACGCATGAGGCGATCCTCAAGTTCTTCCAGAATCCCGAGTATACGCCGATGACGATTGCCGAGTTGGCCTCGGCCTTCTCCCTGCGCGGCGCGGCCTCCAAGACGCTGGAGCAGCTCCTTCACAAGATGGTGATGAACGGCGAGATCGTCATCCTGCGCAAGACGCGTTACTCGCTCGGGGCACCGGCGGACCTGGTTACGGGACGCCTGGAACTCAAGCGCTCGGGCGACGGGTACCTGACTAATCACGAGGGCGAGATGGATGTCCGCATCGACCGGGGCAATGTCGGCACCGCGCTGCCGGGAGACCTGGTGGTGGTCCGCCTGGAGCCGCATCGCCAGGGCACTCCCGAAACGCAGCGGTTCGGGCAGGTGATCCGCCTCATCGAGCGCGCGAAACGGGTGGTGGTGGGAACACTCAAGAGCGCCGGCCGCTTCCTGGTGGTCGTTCCTATCGACCCTTCCTATCAGCACGATTTCTATGTTTCGGATGCGAAGGGCGCCAAGGTCGACGATCGCGTGGTAATCCAGTTCCAGAACTGGGAGAACCAGCATGTGAATCCCGAGGCCGAGATCATCGAGGTCATCGGCCCGGCGGATAACCCGTCCCTGGACACGCTGGCCGTGATGCGGCACTACGATCTTCCGGAAGCGTTCCCGATCGAAGTCATGCAGGAGGCCGAGGGTTCCGCGGCACGCCTGACCGAGCACAGCAAACGGCTGGATTTGCGCGGCAAGTTCATTTTCACCGTCGATCCCGTGACCGCCAAGGATTTTGACGATGCGCTGTCGCTGGAGCATGACGAGCAAGGCTTGCGGGTGCTGGGGGTCCATATCGCCGACGTCAGCCATTTCGTCACCCGGGGCGGTCACCTTGACCAGGAAGCGACGAAACGGGGCAACAGCGTTTATCTCCCGGACAAGGTCATTCCCATGCTTCCCGAGGAGCTATCGAATGGCTTGTGCAGTTTGAAGCCCGGGCAGGATCGCCTGGCCTTCTCCGCCTTCATGACCTTTGACTCCGTGGGCCGCATGACGCGGGCGCGGTTCGCCCGCAGTGTGATCTGTTCGCGGCTCCGGCTCACCTACGAGCAGGCCTTACAGGTGATCGAGACGCCAGATGGGATGCGCTGCCCGGTGCCGGAGATCCCCACCGAAGCGCCTGCCCTGATTAAGGACGTCTGCGCGCTGGCCATGCAGTTGCGGCGGCGGCGGCTCGAGCAGGACGCCTTGGATATCGACCTACCCGAGAGCCAGATTGTGATCGGGCCGGACGGCATGATTCAGGACATCCGTCCGCTCATCAACGACATCTCGCACCAGATGATCGAAGAGTGCATGGTGGCGGCCAATGAAGCGGTGGACCGCGAGATCACGACGCGCGGCATGAAGCTGATCCATCGTCTCCACGAGCCCCCGAAAGAGGACAAACTCGACGATTTGACGATGGAATTGAAGGACATGGGCTACCAGCCCGGCAATCTCAAGCAGCGCGGCATGCTGATGCAGTTCGTGCGTCAGATTCGCAATACGCCGCTGGTGCATGCCGCCCACATGGCGGTGCTCAAGAGCATGAAGCGGGCGGTCTATTCGTCCAAGGAAGGCGGACATTTCGGCCTCGCTAAGAAGTACTATGCGCATTTCACGTCGCCCATCCGGCGGTATCCCGATTTGATCGTGCATCGGATCCTGGCGGCGGCCTTGGAGAGCAAAGCCAATCCCTACCCGGCCGATGAACTCGAACGACTGGCCTTGCATTGCTCCGAGACGGAGCAGACGGCGCAGGAAGCCGAACGGGAACTGCTCGAGATCAAGAAGTACCGGTTCCTGGCCCAGCAACTCGAGGACCACAAGCTGCGCGTGTACGATGCCGTGGTCGTCAAGGTGATGAACTTCGGGCTGTTTATCGAGTTGGATGATCTCGACATCCAGGGCCTGTTGCATGTGTCCGCCATCTCCGACCAGTTTGTCCGGTTTGATCCCGCCGCCAAGGCGCTGCGGGCCGGCAATGAACTGTATAAGCAGGGGACCACCGTAAGAGTCACGGTGACCCGTGTGGATTTCGAGAAGCGGCGAATCGATTTTGCGTTGTACCGGGAGTCGAAGACCCCGCAAAGAGAGACGGCACGCCGGCAGGGCAAGGGACGAAGAACCAGACGGTAGGAATGAGGGGTATCTCGTGCGGCGTGTTGACATAGTCTTTCTATTGATGCTGGGGATAGCGACGGCGGCAAGGGCTGCCGAAGGCCAGGATTTGCTGGCGGATACCCGGGCCCGTTTCCGGGGTACCGACATTCCCATCGTGATGGAGTACCAGTTGGGGTATCGATTCCTCAACGTCGAACTCACCCGGCTCGGCTCGATCAAGCTGACCACCACGGGAGGCCTGTGGCGGCATCGTGTTTCCGGCCAGGAAGTTCCCGTGGTGTTCATCGATGTGCATGTGGACTCCTTCGACCGGAATGCCGACCGCGACAAGAACCGCATTTCTATTCATGACGAGATGGTCGGTGTTCTGACGCTTCCCGATCTTCATGCCCTCCTTTTCTCCAAACTGACGGATGAGTACCTGAATCCGCTGTTCAGTCGCCGCACCATATCCCGGGCGTTTTCGGTGTATGATACCCAGTCGGGCGCGATGGAGTATGTTCACCGGGACCTGAACGAGGGTGGGGGTGTGAGCACGAATCTTACCCGGCCCGAGGACCTGCTTGAACTGAGCCGGCAGATTCGGCCCATCATGGATTACCTCATCAGCCAGTGTCGCACGAACCAGCCGGGCGTGATGAAGGGCCGAGACCGGATCAGCGTGAACCTGGACGGTCAGGTGGCGACCCTGCAACTGGTCGCGCAGAAGGAGCGCAGTCCCGCTTGTCTTGACCGCAAAAGGATGGACTCGCTGCGTATCGAAACCGTCCCGGTGGGCAAGCGGCAAAACAAGGCGCGGGCTTTCCTTTCCTGGGCCGTTCCCTTCGATGTGCTGGCGGAAGTGCTTGATGATAATGGATTGAGGGACGCTGCCTGTGCGGCGATGGTCGAATCCGTCGTGCCCCTGGTTGTGGATTACGAACTGGCGGTCGGACGCATCCGCGCCAGTCTGCTTTCCGTGGCGCAGGAAGGTCCCACAAATTCGCTGGGCATCGCCTGTGCGGGCTCGAATGCGCTTCAGCGCGCG
This sequence comes from uncultured Verrucomicrobiota bacterium, assembly GCA_964404035.1. Classification (GTDB taxonomy): domain Bacteria; phylum Verrucomicrobiota; class Kiritimatiellia; order CAIKKV01; family CAITUY01; genus CAMBRF01. The sequence goes on from CAYOIT010000041.1 coordinate 4,039, forward strand.
CGAAACGTCCAGTAACGGTGCGCGAGGAATACGAACGAGCAGACAATGCCCTCGGCGCACACCTTGGTGACGAAAGGCCCCCAGTGCAAGTGGTTGTGGAACACCCACACCAAGCCTTCGGACGCCGCATAGGCGGCCAGCCAGATGATCCCAAAACGCACCAATTCGCGCGGCGTTCCCGAAACCTTTGTCTGTTTGAACGTATACAGATTGTTGCAGACAAAGCTGAATACTCCGCCGGCCGGCCGGCTGATGAGGTTCGCCACCAGCGGATCCATGGCCATCCCGCGGGTCAGCAAGGCGTAGACGCACAGGTCTGTGATAGCGCTACCCGCACCGACCGTGACATAGCGGCGTAATTGAAGTAATAGGGACGTTTTCATGGCAAATGGGGGCGAGTATAGCGGACGGTGGGCCCTCGTCCAGTTGGAACCTATGGACCGAGGCGAGCGCGAGTAGGGCGGGCGCTACGTCGCCCGCCCCGGCCGGCGGCGTAGCGCCCGCCGTACTGCACCCCGTCCCTTTCATTGTATCACAGATGCGCCACTTTCGGTCTGTACTCGACGGCATGGGTCGAAATCGGCTATACGGGAGCCCTATGACCAATCAAGAAATCGTCTTTGGACGTCAACCGGTATCCGAAATGCTCCGGGCTGGCCGCCGCGAGGTGCGATCGCTCCTCATGGCCAACAACATCCGTGACTCCGCGGCCTCCGTCGTGCAGTTGCTCAAGTTGGCGGAGAAGAAGGGTGTGACCGTCCGCCGGGTGCTCGGTTTTGAACTCGACCGGCTCTGCCACAGCGGACACCACCAAGGTGTCGCGGCGGAGGTATCAGAGTATCCCTACATGGAGATCGCCGACCTGCTGGTCGTGCCGGAAGGCCGGCGCATGCCTCCGTTGCTGCTTCTAGTGGATCACGTTCAGGACCCCCAGAATCTGGGTTCGATCCTGCGTTCCTCCGACGCGGCGGGCGTGGATGGTGTGGTGATTCCCGTGCATCGCGCGGCCGAGGTGACGTCGGCCGTCGTAAGGGCTTCGGCCGGCGCGGCAGAGCATGTTCGGGTGGCGCAGGTGACCAGCCTGCATCAGGCCATGCTGCGCATGAAGGAAGAGGGGATTTGGATGGTGGGGCTGGAGGGAACGTCGGACGCCGTGCCTTACACCGCGGCGAAGCTGGACGGTCCGGTGGCCCTGGTCGTGGGCGGTGAGGACGAGGGGCTCAGCAAGCTGGTCCGCGAGACCTGCGACGAGATCATCCGTCTGCCCATGCGGGGGCGTGTCGGCTCGCTCAATGCGGCCGTGGCCGCCGCCATTGCCATGTACGAGGTCAGGCGCCGGCAGGAAGACGCCCTGCGCCCGGCGGGTGAGTGACCCGCCGTCACGCGCCCGTTTCGTCCGGGTCTTCCGGTTTACGACCTGTGTTTTCCGATCCGGGAATGCTTGAAGACGGTGTCGCCGTTCTTGACTCCTAGTTCGGCGGCTACGATGTCGCATTTGGCCTTCAGGAGGAAATAGTAATTGCCCCGTTTCCCAAAGCAGGTCTCGAAGTTGCCGTGTCCCTTGCCGAGGATGATATCGGCCTTCCTGATTTTCCGGCGGAAGGTGGCGGAGACGTTGGCCCAGCCTACCCCGATGTCGTTGGAGCCGGTCGCAATCACAGGGCACAACGCCGAAATGCCGGCAAACTGAGCGTCTTCAAGCGTGGCATCGTTGATGATCGGGCCCGACTTGATGACAAAGGTGACCTTTATGCCTCTGTCCAGCAGCTGCTCCACCAGCACGCGGTCGAAGACGATTTCGCCGCAGTTGTCGCCAAGATAGAGCAACGTGCTGCCGGGACGCAGATCCTTCACGAACGCGGGGTAGTCGTCGATGGCGAACGGCTGCTTCATGAGGCGGTGGACGTCCTTCTTCAGGTCAAACGCGTGGCCGATCCCCAGGTCAATGATATTGCCGGCAGCGGCCAGGTGAATGGCGCTTTTCAGGCGATCCTTGGAGTGCCGGAGCGTTGACTCCAGGCTGGGGAGGAGGTCGAGGGCGGCCTGATTGGTTTCCTTTTTCGAACGGGCGTAGGGATCCCTCACCCCGGTCACGGCCGAGACAATGTCATACACCGGCTTGGAGAGGGTTGTCGGCGGCTGGTTCATATCCATCGCCGGCAGGAGCGGGCCCAGCCGGCGCAGGATTTCGGTATGCGCCTTCGGGTCGCGTGTGGCCGCGCGGGCGGTGTTGAGGGCCTGGCGGAAGATGCAGACGAGACATTCAGGTTGTGATTTCACTGGAGTTCACACAGTTCCCTACTTCCGTGTCGGCGGGGCGTGGATGCAGTGGCCTTGCACGGCATGCGCGGCTTCCAGCCATGTTTCGGAGAGGGTGGGGTGGCAGTGAATGGTGCGTCCCAGTTCCTCTGCCGTCAGTTCGGACCTGATGGCCAGCGTGGCTTCGGAAATCAGTTCCGTCGCGTGCAGGCCGACGGCATGAGCGCCGAGCAGTTGACCGGTGGACGCATCGGCCACCCACTTGACGAATCCGTTGGTCTCGCCGGCGGCCATGGCTTTGCCCAAGTGCGCAAAACCGAACTTGCCCACCTTGATGTTCAATCCCTTTTCCCGGGCCTGCTGTTCCGTCAGGCCCACACTTCCGATCTCAGGCGAGGTGAAAATGCAGGCGGGCACGAGCTTCTCCAGCTTCCGCTTTTTCGGATTGATGGCATTTTCGGCCGTGCCCACACCCTGCGAGGTGGCGGCATGCGCCAGCTGGGCGATACCGGTCACGTCGCCAATGGCGTAGATCGAAGCGGCGGAGGTGCGTCCGAAATCGTCCACCGGGATGAATCCGGCCTTGTTGACGACGATCCCGACGTTCTCCAGCTTCAGCTCGGCGGTGACCGGGCGTCGTCCCACGGAAACCAGAAGCAGGTCGGCGGTCAGCGTTTCGTCGCCGCACTGCCCCTTCACTTCCTTGGCGGTGGCTTCCGCCTTTTCAAGGGCCTTGCCGGTCAGGATGCGGATCCCGATGCTCTCCATGTGGCGGCGCAACTCGCGGCGCACGTCGGCATCGACCATCATCAGAATGTCTTCCAGAAGCTCAACGATGGTCACCTTGACGCCCAGTTGGGCGGCCATGCAGGCAAACTCGCAGCCGATGACGCCGCCCCCCAGGATCAGGAGGGAGGCGGGCAGCTTGGTCAACTCCAGGAACGCGCGGCTTTCCATGACCCGCTCGTGCCTGGGCAGAAACCCCGGAACGGCTGATGTCGAGCCGGCCGCAATGATCGTTGCGTTCGTCTCCAGTGCGGTCTGCGTGCCGTCGGCGGCCGTGACCTTCACGTGCTGGCGGTCCACGAAGGAGGCGGTCCCTTTGAAGACCTGCACTTTGTTGGCTTTCAGGAGGCCTTCCACGCCGCCGCGGAGCTTGGCCACAATGTCGTTCTTGCGTTGGCACATGGCCGCGTAGTCATGGTTCAGTGCGCCGGTCTTGATCCCGAAACTCTCCGCGTGCTTCATGTGCGCGAACAGATCCGAGCAGGCGATGAGCGACTTGGTGGCAATGCAGCCCCAGTTCAGGCAGGTGCCGCCGGCGAATTCCTTCTCCACGACGGCGACCGAGGCGCCCAGTTGCGCCGCCCGGATGGCGGCGGGATAGCCGCCGGGGCCGGCCCCGATAACGATTACGTCAAACTTTTCCATAGCTCCACATCCTCAAGTTTGGTTTTGATGCTATTCGCAAAACGTGCCGCCACGGCCCCGTCGATCAGGCGATGATCGGACGAGAGCGTGATCTTCATGATCGAGCGGACGACGATCTGGCCCTTCCGGACGACCGGCTTTTCGACGGTGCTGGACACCGCCAGAATGGCGCCTTCGCCGGGGTTGATGATGGCTGTGAAGTTCTCCACGTTCAACATGCCCATATTGGACACGGTGAAAGTGCTTCCGGTCATCTCATCGGGCATGAGCTTGCCATCACGGGCGCGGGCGGCGAGGTCAGCCGCCTGGTCGTGCAATTCCTTCAGGCTCAGCTTTTCGGCATTCCGGATCACCGGCACGACCAGGCCATCCGCGATGCTGGCGGCCATGCCCAGGTGTACCGAGCTGTGCCACCAGGCGGACTTGCCGTCGGTGGAGCTGTTGACGCCGGGGGATTCCTGCAGCGCAAGGACCACGGCTTCCAGGATGAAATCCGTGACCGAGTACTGCAGGTTCTTCTGTTTGAGTTCCTTGCGGTACTCAAGCAGGTCCGTCATATCGATCGCCACTGTCACAAAGAAGTGCGGCGAGGTGACGACGCTTTGCGTCAGGCGTTGCGCGATGATCTGGCGCATCTTGCTCATCGCCTTCGGGCGCTCTTTCATGGTGCGCTCAACGTCGCCCACCATGATGCGTCCGTTATCGCCCGAGGGCGTGACCGTGAGGATATCGATCTTTTCCTTGATGGCCAGTGCCTTGGCGGCAGGGCTGACCTTGAGGCTGCCGTAGTGGCGGGACTCGAGGTAACCTTGAACATCCTTCTCCACGATGCGTCCATTCGGCCCGCTGCCCTTGATTCTGGAGGGATCGATGGCGCTGTAGTCCGCGAGCGCGCGGGCCCGCGGCGAGATGAACAAACGGCTGGGCGCGGCCGCGGGAAGTCGCGACGGCACGGCGACCGGGATCGGTGCCGCGACGACCGGCGCTGCCGGTGCCAGGGGCGCGGCCCCCGGGGTGACCGCCGCCACCGCCGCCGGGGCAGGAGCGACCGGTTGGGGAACGGCCGGAGCCGCTGCCGCCGGGGCCACCACGGCGGGGATCGCCTCGCCGGTCTGGCCGATGAACGCGACCGTCGCACCAACCGGTGCGGCCTGACCTTCGCTGATCAGGATCTTCAAGAGCGTCCCTTCATAGAAGCTCTCCACTTCGAGGACGGCCTTCTCGGTTTCGATCTCGAAGAGGATATCGCCTTTCTTGACTTTATCCCCTTCCTTGCCGCGCCATTTGACGATGGTGCATTCTTCCACCGATTGCCCCATCTTGGGCATGAGAATGGGTTGTGCCATTAGAGGATCTCCTTGGCGGCGGCGACGATATCACTGGCACGCGGCAGGAACACGGCTTCCAGCACGTGCGACTGCGGGGCGATGCCATCCTTGGCGCCGACGCGCAGGACGGGGGCGTCGAGGTAATCGAATGCCGCCTCCATGATACGGGAGGCGATTTCGCCCGTAAAGCTGCCGGTGTTGATACACTGGCTGACCACGATGCACTTGCCGGTCTTGCGGACGGAAGCGAGGATCGTCTCCATGTCCAGCGGCACCAGGGAGCGGATATCCACGACCTCCGCGCTGACCTTGTGCTCGTTCTTGAGGACCTCCGCCGCCTTGAGGCAGTCATGCAGGGCGGGACCCCAGGTCACGATGGTCAGATCCGAGCCGGCGCGTTTCACGTCGGCCACGCCCAGCGGGATCAGATAGTCGCCTTCAGGAACGTCGCCTTTCATCGTGTAGAGGAGTTGTGACTCCACGAACACGATGGGATTGTTGTCGCGAATCGCGGTTTTCAGCATGCCCTTAGCATCCGCCGGCGTGGCCGGGTAGGCCACATAGAGGCCAGGGATGTGAGCGAACATGCTCTCCAACGTCTGCGAGTGCTGGCCGCCATAGCCCTTGCCGCCGCCCACCGAGGCGCGGATGACGAGCGAGATCATGGCTTTTGCGCCGGACATGTAGTGCCACTTCGCCGCTTGGTTGCAGATGGCGTCGCCGGCCATCAGGGCGAAATCCATGTACATCAGCTCGACCACTGGCCGCAGGCCGACCATCGCAGCGCCGACGGCCGTGGAGCAGATCGCGGCCTCCGAAATCGGTGAGTTGAAGATCCGTTGGCGCCCGAAAGCTTCCAGCATCCCCTTGGTGACCTTGAACGCGCCGCCGTAGTCGGCCACATCCTCGCCGTAGACCAGGACGCGGTTATCCCGGAGCATTTCCTGGATGAGGGCTTCCTTGATGGCGTCCTTGTAGGTCAGTTGGCCGTTCTGGCGCTTGATCTCGGGCAGATCCTTGATCACTTCCACCTTGGTGAACTCTTCAGGCACCACGTCGACCTTGGTGTCGGTATACATGTACTTGATGACATCCTTCGGGTCCGGATCCGCGGATTTCGAGGCCCGGCCGCAGGCGGAGGCATTGCGCGCCTGCACCCTGGCGATCAGGTCTTCGACCCCTTTCTTCGTCAGGACCTTCGCGTCAATAATCTCCCGGGTGAAGGTGGTGATCGGGTCCACGGCCTTCCAGGCATCCTCCTCATCCTTCGTCCGGTACTCGTTACGCGGATCGCTGAGGGAATGGCCGTAGTAGCGGTAGCAGTCCACCTCGATCAGGTAAGGGCCTTTGCCGGCGCGGCAGCCGTCGGCGGCGCGGCGCACGGCATCGCGCACGGCCAGGACGCTCATGCCGTTGACGATCTCGGCGTGCATGTTGTTCTCGGAGAACCCGGCGGCGCGGCGGGCGACCGTGTTGGTGCCCATCACTTCGTTGTCGGCGCGGCCCGTCATGCCGTAGTGGTTGTTCAGGATCAGGAAGATGACCGGCAGCCCGGATTTATCCTTCTTGGCGAGCTCGTTCGTGAACTGCGCCATCGAGGCCCAGTTCAGCGACTCCAGCACCACGCCGTTGGCGTAGGCGCCGTCGCCGGCGAAGCAGCAGACCACGCCGTTGTTCTTAAGGTAGCGGCAGGCCATGGCGGCGCCCGTCGAAATGGGAACCCCGCCGCCGACGATGGCATTGGCGCCAAGGTGGCCGACGGTGAAGTCGGCGATGTGCATGCCGCCGCCGCGCCCGCGGCAGTAACCTTCTTCCTTGCCGAACAGCTCCGCGGCGGTGCGGTAGATATGGTCCTCAAGGGCCACTTCAAGAAGCTCTTCACGGTCGGTGGCCTTGCAGCCCGGCACGCGGCTGCGAAGCTGTTGTTCATTCATGGCGCGGATGGCCACACAGCCTTTGGCGATGCTGTCGCCGTGTCCGCGATGCGTGGAGGTGATGTAGTCGGTGGCGGCGATGCCGACGCAACCGCCAACCGAGGCCGCTTCCTGGCCGATCGAAACGTGCGTGGGGCCGCGATAGTCGAACCCGGCGCAGGCTTCATAGGCGCCGGAACGGATCTTTACGATCATCTCCTCGAAGTCGCGCACGATCAGCATGTCCTCGAGCGCGCTGATGGCTTCCTTTTTGGTGATGGTCTTCGCCTTCAGTTCGTCGGCCAGCGTGCCCTTGTACTGGTACGCGGGAATCGAGCCCAGCTTGATGGTCTCGGGCGTGAAGTCAGGTCGCATGTTGCTCAGATAATTCGGCATATCATCCAATCCTTTCGTTACAGTTCACATCACACAATGACAGTCTTGATTCCTTGCTTGCGCAAGTCACGGCCGGTGGCGTCCGCCAGCCTCTTGTCGGTTATCAGGGTCCCGACCTTTCCCAGCTCGCCGAAACGCGCGAAGGAGACTTTTCCAATCTTTGAGCTATCGGCGAGCAAAATGACTTCCTGGGCATGATCCATGATCAGCGTCTTGGTATAGGCCTCCCGCGGATCGGTGGTGGTGAGCCCGGCGCCGGTGGCGATCCCGATGGTGCCCATGAACGCGCGGTCCACATGGATGGGATCGAGCGTGAAGCGGGTGAGGGGACCCACGAAGGTCTGGCTCAGGCGCCGGAGTTCGCCGCCGATGACGATCAGGGAGGGGCCACCCCCCGCGAGTTCGGCGGCCACGCGCAGGGAGTTGGTGACCACGGTGATATCCGTGCGGTCATGCAGCAGGGCGGCGAGGGCCAGGACCGTGCTGCCGCCATCCAGGAAGATCGAGTCCTTGGGCCGGATCAGGCGCAAGGCCGCCTCGGCAATGCGGTGCTTCTCGGCCGCGGCGATCGAGGTTTTGTCATCAAAGAGCGGTTCTTCGAGCCGGCTTTCCGGCGCGACGGCGCCGCCATGCACGCGGCGCAGTTCGCCGCGGTTCTCCATCTGCAGAAGATCACGCCGGATCGTGGCAGCCGATACGCCCAGGTCGACGGTCAGGTCGTCCACCCGTACGATGCGCCGTTCCTTAAGGATACGTCGCATTTTCTCGACCCGCCCCGCCGCCAAGTCTTTAGATTCGGTGCTGATCGTCTCTGATGACTCGTGATTCAAAGTGCGCATAAATAATCATAAACGATCACAAGGCGCAAGGGGAAAGATAAGGCGGCAAGACGCGAGACGCGAGCCTTGAGCGAATGGGCAAGGGGGTTGACGTCAGGAATTGAATCGGGGATACTCGTTTCAATGTATCGCGGCTTCTACAATTTGCGGGAGAGTCCGTTCAACGTCACCAGCGATCCCGGTTTTCTTTTCCTGAGCCCGACCCACACGGAGGCGCTGGATCATCTGACGTATGGCATTGAGCAGCGCAAAGGGTTTCTGGCGATCACGGGGGAAATCGGGGCGGGCAAGACCACGTTGTGCCGTGCCCTGATCAACCGCCTGGACTCGAAGACCAGGGTTGCCCTGATCCTCAATGCGATTCTGCCCGAAACCCAGCTCCTGGAAGCGATTGTTGACGATTTCGGGATTGTCTCGGAGAAACGCACCAAGGGCGCCCTGATCAAGAAACTGAACAAGTTCCTGCTCGATCAGCTTTCACAGGGCAACAACACCGTCCTGATCATCGATGAGGCGCAGAACATGCGGTTGTCCACGCTCGAAACCATACGCATGCTCTCCAACCTTGAGACCGAGAAAGAGAAACTGCTGCAAATCGTGCTGGTGGGGCAGCCGCAATTGAAGGACAAGCTGAACTCGCCTGAACTGGTGCAACTCAAGCAACGCATTGCCGTCAGGTTTCACATTCGGGCGCTGACCGAGCGCGAGGTGGGAGGCTACATCGGCCACCGTTTGACGGTGGCCGGTTCGAATGGCAGGATCGTGTTTGACGAAGGCGCGGTCCGACTTATCTTCAGTCATACCGGTGGCATTCCCCGGCTGATCAATATCCTGGCCGACAAGGCACTGCTGCTGGGCTTCGTAAGGGAAACCTTCATCGTGGACCGGGCACTGATTGAACAATGCATCAAGGAACTTGAAGGCGAAGGCATGGCCTGAGCCAGACACTATGAGCACGATCAGCGATGCACTAAAGAAGGCGCAGAAACAGAGGGCCATGGGAGAGCCGGACGCGCTGCCTCCGCCGCCACCCAGGGAACCGGCACCTCCTGTCGAGAAGCCGGCCGCCGCTTCAGGGAAGACCTATGGGTTTCTGGTGATCCTGTTGTCCGCGCTTTGCATCCTGCTGGTCGTTGAACTCCGGATCTCGCACAAGGGGGCTGGCCGGGTGGCCGCCGTTCCTGTCCCGCCAGCCCGAATAGCTGCTCCTTCGGGCGGGGCTGTCCCGCCCGAGCCGGTGCCTGTTCAGGGCTCGGCATCTCCGGCGGTTCCCGGGGAAGTGGTGTCAGCGCCGGCGATCACGCCGCCGGTTCCGCCCCTTGAGCCCAACGCCGCGCCGATCGCGGTGCCCCGTGAAAAGAACGAGGCCAAGCGCCTTCCGGGGCCTCTTCCGGTGCTAAGCGGGACGTTCTATTCTCCGAAGAATCCGGTGGCCATCGTCAACGGCGAGAGTGTGAAGGTGGGGGAAACCGTTGGCAACTACCAGGTGATCGAGATTCTTGCCGAGAGCGTCAGGCTGAGCTGTGATGGGGAAGAGGTCGTGATCAAGCTCAAGTAGTGCGCCTGATCCGGGTTTGCCGGCCTGCATACAGAAGAATGCAAGTTCGGTCCAGGGTGTATACCTAACAGCACACTCCGAGCCTTTCGAAAGCCTCACCTCGCCTCGTTCAGGATCCCTCTCCTGTCTCGATACGTCAATTATCTTGATGAGTCAGAAAAAATATTCGCTTTTTCTTTTATTGGCACATCGCCTGCTATATCTTTCCGGCTTCACAAGTGGGGCTGGCGGCTGCGGGGCGAGAGGCCCAAGCCATCGCTTGGCTGGTGGTTATGAGGCGAATTCGGCTTGTCGATCGACTTGCCAGATGGCATGCTCCCCGCCGCCGCTCCGGTGAAGAAAGTGGAAATCATATGGTGCCTATGCAACAGACCAGAGGCTTGACGTTGCGGTCATTCGTCGTAGCCATCGTGTCCATGTTATTGATGGGCATTTGGATCCAGTACGAGGAGTTGTACAACACCTATGGCGGTCCGCTGGCCGAGAACTCGCCGCCCAATAGCGCGGTGGGTGTGATCGGCGTGCTTCTCCTGATCTGCGCGGTGCTTTACAAGATCCGTCGCCCGCTTCGTCTCGTTGCCGCGGAACTGGTGGTCGTGTATGCGGCGCTGGTGCTTTCGGCGCCGCTCATGACGCAGGGCATGTGGCACCGGATCTTCGGGCTGGTGGCGGCGGTTCCCCATAACCAGGATTTCAAGACGTACGAGAGTCTACCCCCGATGATCTGGCCGCATGGCCCCAATCTCTGCGTGAACGGACAGTTCAGCGATGGACTGGCCGGATTTGAACACAGGGGCGGAGGGACGGTTGAATGGGAAGAGGCTGAGATCAAGGAGAAGGAGACCAGGAAGAGCCCCGTTCTGGCCAATGGATCGGATCCCGAGGCCCGTGCTGCGCTCACGTGGTCGATCCTGCGCTATGACAAGACGGGGAAGGAAGTCCTTGTTCCCGGCGAAAACTGCCTCTTCTCGATGCTGGTTAGAGCCCGGGAGTTTACAAAAGGATCCAGCTATTTCGTCAAGATGCAGGCCGATAATGGGATCATCCAGACGCTTTTGGTCAGCGCGGACATCACGCAGCCCACCTTCGCCCTGCCCGGCGGGTTCCAACGCATCGGCGTCAATCCGGTCAAGATTCCCACGGACATCCAAAGCAAGTTGACCTTCACGGTCGGGCTCACAGGAGAGGGGACGCTGGCGCTGCAGGATGTGCAGTTCATGAACGTCGAGGCGGTGGAAGGGGCGTATGCCGGTCGCCGGCTGGTGACCGCCGGAAACCTGTCCAAACTGGATCCCAGCGAGCGCGACTTTACCGTGGTGCGTCCCGACAACCTGCTCAGCTTGGCCGGTCTGAAGTTTCTCCTCACGGGGTATATTCCGCTGGGGCAATGGGTGCAGCCGGCCATTGCCTGGAGTCTGCTGGTGATCGGGCTCTTCATCGGGTTCCTCGGACTAAATGTGCTGATGCGCAAGCAGTGGGTTGAGTTCGAGCGCTTCACCTTTCCGCTGACCATTCTTCCGAAGAGCTTGTTTGAAGAGACGGTCACACCGGACGGCGAAATTCATCGGACCGTTTTCCGGAACCGTATTTTATGGGCCGGGTTTGGGGTGGGGCTGGTCCTGGCGATGCTGAAGGGAATCCAGTTCTATTATCCGCAGTGTCCGGCGCCGGTGTTCAACGTGGGGACATTCGGAGAATATGTCAGCAGCCCGGTCCTCAAGGCCTTTCTCCAGAATGTGGGGATTGGCGTTGGCACCGGGATCGGGCTGTCGCTATGCCTGCTGGCCATTGCACTCCTGATCGAGACCGACATCCTGTTCTCATTGTGGTCCTGTTTCCTTCTGTTCCAGTTGTGGAACCTGTTCGGTCGGGCGTTCACCCTGACGCGCTATCCGGGCTATCCTTGGGAATTCCAGCAGGCGATGGGCGCCTTCATTGGCTATGCCCTGGTGGCGGTGTTTGTGGGACGGCATCATCTGGCCCGGGTGTTCCGCCTGGTGCTGGGCCTGGGCAAGCCGGGAGAAGACACCAGTGCGCGCGATGAAGTGGTGTCCTACCGGCAAGCGGTTCTGCTGGTGATGGCCTCGCTGGCGACGCTGGCGTTGTGGGGGATCTGGACGGAGATGGGGGTCATGGCCAGCCTGTTGTTCTTCGGCTACATGCTGGTCTGCGGCTTTGCCGCGAGTAAGATCCGCGCGGAGTGCGGTGCGCCGTTCGGCTACCTCACGCCTTACTTTGGCATGCAGTTCATGGCCGCACTGGGCGGGTTCGCTGTCTTCAAGTCGACAGGCATGCTGGTGGCCACGTTTGCCAGCGGCTTCATCTGCACTTCGGTTTTTCTGCTGATTGCGCCGGTGCAGGTCGAGATGATGGAACTGGGGCGGCATTTCAAGGTCCGCCCGCGCGATGTGGGAGCGGGTTTGACGCTCGGGGTTCTGGGGGGCTTGTTTATCGGCGGGTTTGTGCTGCTGTGCTGGCTCTACGGATTCGGCGGTAACAGCCTCAAGACAGGCTGGCCCTACGAACAGAACTGGTACTTCAACGGGTTCCGGGCCGGCGAGGCTGATGCGGATCGGGCGTTCACCGTGGGGACCCTCGGCAAGGCTCCGGAACTGCAACCGCTCAACCTGTCAAAGAATGTCGATGCCAAGGGGCTGACCATCGGCATGGGGATCACCGGGGTCATGGCGTTCTTGCGGATGAAGTTTATGTGGTTTCCCTTCCATCCCATCGGGTATGTGCTGGCGTCGAGTTTCTTTATGCGATCAGGCTGGTTTGTCTTCTTCATCGCGTGGATGATCCGCCTGATTCTCTTCCGGTTGGGAGGGGCGCACGTCATCCGCCGGGGACTGGTCCCGTTCTGTGTGGGGATGTTCCTGGGGTGTGTCGCGTCGATCGCCGTTTTCGATGTTGTGGGTGTCTGCTTGCGCGCCCAGGGTGTCACTGAAGTCTACTCGAAACTACCATGAACGATACTCGCAAACCTTCGTTGAGCAGCCAGTGGATTGTCGCCGTTCTCTTTGCGGCCGCCGGGTTGGCCCTGATCTATTCCTTTGTGCGGTTCGCCGAACCCCCTGAGCGCCTGCACCGCACGGCCTTCAAACGGAACTATTCCGAGGACGAGTTGCAAAGCCGCCTGACGGAAACCGGGTTGAGGGAGTCGGTAAGCCGCCTTGCGGAAGCCAGCGTGAAGCCTGGCGAACGACAGGTGGGTCGCCTGACCGGAAGCCCCGGGTTCTACCGGACGGAGACGCTGATCCGGGAGACGTTTGCGGCCGCCGGGCTCGAGGTGTTGACCCAGGAGTTTGAGGTTGTTGTTCCCGAAACCGAGTTCTGCGAGATCGCGGGAGCGGACGGCAAGCCGCTGCCGGGGGTTACGCTGTACCCCTTTGAGCCGGCCGGCCTGATCCCACCGTATGTGCCGATGGAGGGGATCAAGGCGCGGCTGGTGGAGACCGAAAGCGCCGACTTGACGCTTCTGGCCGGACACGATCCGAAACAGACCATCGTGCTTACCTATCTCGATTCGGCCGGTGCCTGGGCTTCGCTTGCGGGGGTTGGGGTGCGGGCGGTGGTGGTGCGTGAGGACGAGGTGGCGAAAAGGATGCGCGGCGACCCGGACACCGCCGCACCGTGGGCGGTGATGCTGGGCGGTTCGGATCTTCCCTTTCCGCGGTTTATCGCGCGGGGCCCGATTGAGACGTTCGGCGGGCAGGAGATCACGATCCGATCCAAAGTGGTGTGGAGGAAGAAACCGGTCCGCAACGTGATCGGCGTCCTGCGAGGCAAAGGGGCGGCCCGGGAAGCCCTGGTTTTGACCGGCTATTATGACAGCAGTTCAGTGGTGCCGGAACTGGCGCCGGGGGCGGAGCAATCGCTTTCGTTGGCGGCGTTGCTGGAATTTGCCCAGGCCCTCGGGCCGTACAAGGGAGAGCTTGAGCGTGATGTTATCTTCGCCGTGACCGCTGGACATGCGCAGGCGTTGGCGGGAGTGAGCCGATTGATGGACGCTGTCGAGACGTTCACCCCGGCCCGGCGCGATTACCGGCCGATGGACGAGCGCCAGGCGGAGCACCGGCGCCGGGCGGAGTATGCCGGGCGCGCCCTGGCGCTTTGTGATGAAATGGCTGCGGGCGGCCGGACCGACGCGGCGGGAGTGAAGGAGCGCGTGACGCGGGAGGCTGACTTCAGGGCGTGGTTTGAGGCGGGAATGAAGGTCGTGGCCGGCGAAATCAACCTGGCAAGGCGGGAGGAGGTCCTGGCGGCGAAGCTTGTGTATCTTCGCGCCGGTCGCCCGATCTTCCGCGAGGGGTTCGATGAGCGGAAGGCGACGGATGAAGAGCGGACACGGACGGAAAACACGCATCCCCTGTTGCAGGCTTACATCGCCGCACAGACCCAGGACAATGTCTCCGGCAATCTGATGTCGCTCCCGGTGTGGACGTTGGCGGCACGGCCGGAGTTCGGCACCTGGGGTTATGCGGCGCGCGCCACGCAGTATTTCAGTGAGTTACGCGATTACCACCTCCAGTGCATCAGGGAACTCGGCGGCACCCTGGAGATTCGGAAACTGTTTGCGGAATATGACCGCACACTGACGCTGAATCTGGACCTCTTCTCGGGGGGGGGGAAGGCCCACAAGGACCTCGCGGTTCTGGTCGGCGTTCAGAATCCGGGAACTACGGTTGAGCCCCAGGTCACCGATCTGGCCAACGCCCTCATGATGAATGTGCCCTCCACGAATGACCGCCCGATCATGAAAGTGATTCAATGGGGGTCGAGGGACGCTTCCGGAAGCAAGCAATATCCCAACAGCATCTCGTCCGTGGAGTCAGAGGTGTGGTTCCGCTGCGGGCGGCTCGCCTTCACGGTCGCCAATTACGGTTTCTATCCGCCCAAGGCCTGTACGCCCGAGGACACGTGGGAGGGGCTGAGTCTGGAAGTGATGGGGCAACATGTGCCGGTGATCGGGCGGACCATTCTGGCCCTGGCGGCGGGCCAGGTCCCGCTGAAGACCATCACAGAAGACCGTGGGAAGTCGATCATGACCATCCGGGGTAACATTTTTGGGAGTGCGGGGTCGGCGACGATGATCCCGAGTCATCCGATGTGGCCGAGAACGTTTGTCCGGGCTTGCGCTTCGGACGACAAGGCTGTGTACAGCATCACGACCCGGGGCATCAATGCCGCGCCGGTTCTGCAGACCAACCCATACGGGGAATTTGTGAAAGAATTCTGCTTTGGCCTGCTGTCCAAATGGAGCCCTGATGTCGCGGTGCTGGCCCTGCGCTTCGACGAGCAGGGCCGCATGGTCTTCATTAACGAAATTGCCTCAGGGAATCGGGCGGTGTTCAGTTCGATAGTTCCCGGTGGCGATCTGGTGGCGACGGGCGCGGGTTCGCCCCGGGAGATCAATCTGTCGATGTTCCGGTGTGTGCCGATCACCCTGTACGACCAGATCAACCCGCAGACGATGAAGCGTTTCAAGGGCGCGGCCTATATGGACCGTCTCAGTTTTTCCACCCCGACACGGACGCATTTCGAGGAGTTCACGGCCTTCCTGGAACCGGATGTGACGTTTTATATCGGGCTGAGGGATGGCGCGGCGGAAAATCAGGAGTTGCTTGCGGACCGGGCGTTCCTCCTCAATGCCGACCGACAGGCGCCGATCGGGCCGGATGAAGCGGAGGTCCATGGCGCCGGTTATCTCGCGGCGGATACCCCGGCGCTGATAGCGCCGATGTTCGATGCGGCGGCCTCGATGCTACGGACGGCGGAGAAGCGCCTGCGTCTTCAGGAACGCTTTGGCATGGCGGATGAATTGATGCTCAGCTTCCATCAGCAGGCGAACGAGTGGCTGGACGAAGCCCACAAGAAGTGGGACGAGAAGGACCCCGCGGCGGCGGTGAATGCCGCCGGCACGAGCGAAGCCTACGCGATCAACAACTACCCCGTCATCCGGTCGCGGATCTCGCAGGCGGTGGTGGGCATTCTCTGGTACCTGGGGCTGTTGGTTCCCTTCGTTTTCTTCGCTGAGAAACTGCTGTTCGGGTTTACGGACATCCGTAAGCAGCTCGTGGCCAGTGGTGTGATTTTTCTGGCGGTATTCGCCTTGCTGCGACTCTTCCATCCGGCCTTCCAGATGGTCCGGTCGTCGTTGATGATTCTGCTCGGGTTTGTGATTCTGCTCCTGTCCTTGCTGGTGACCATGATGGTCGGCGGAAAGTTCAAGCAGAACCTGAAGGATCTTCGGAGCCGGGAAGGCCATGTGGAGGGGGCCGATATCAGCCGGGGAGGGGTGGTTGGAACGGCCTTCATGCTGGGGCTGAACAATATGCGCCGCCGCAAGATCCGGACGGGTCTGACCTGTGGGACCCTGGTGTTGATCACCTTCGTCATGATCTGTTTCACCTCGGTGTCGACGGATCTCGTCAATGTCGAGCAGCCGACCGGGCGGTCGACGTGGAACGGCCTGATGATTCGCGATCCCAATTTCAGGACCCTGGATGGGAATGAAGTGGCCAATATCCGGCGCATTTACGGGACGCAATACCCGGTGACGGTGCACCGCTGGTTGACCACGGAGTTGAAGGTCATCGAGCGCGGCCAGAATGCCGAGATCCTGATCGATCGTGACTTCCTGGTGAGCAGCAACAAGGTGACGAAGCGCGGACGGGTGAATGCGGCCGTGGAAATGGCCTGGAACGAACCGATCTTCACCGGAATGGACCGGTATCTGATCACGAAAAAGGGATGGTTTACGCGGCCGCCCCAGAACCGTACCGAGCGGATGAAAGCCTTAAGTGAGGGCTACCAGGCCAGACGTGAGGTTCTCCTTCCCGACACGGTGGCGCGCGAACTGGGGGTCCGGCCCGAAGACGTCGATGAAGGCGGCAGCCCGATGATCGTTTCGATTCGGGGAGTCGAGTACGACGTTCAGGGCATTTTCGATTCCGTCGAAATGGGTAAATGCCTGGGATTGGACGGTCAGTCCCTGTTGCCGTTCGATGTCAACACCATCCAGAATGTGGGGGTGGCCTCGGATGGGACGCCGATCATTCCCGCCGATACGGGCCGGCTGCTGGCCTCGCAGGTAATCCTGGTGAACTCCCTGCCGGCGGCGGGTGTGGGTGAGCGGCAGATTATCGCCAATGGTTTCGTTCTTTTCCCGAAGGTGGCGTATCGCGTCAAACCCGATGGCGCGGAGTATCCGGCGCTCGATTACCGGAGCCAGCGGAGGCTCGTGCTCGGGTATCTCGAACGCATCGGGCAGCCGGCTTACTATGCGATCGACGGCATCTCCTACTATGGGTCGCGGCAACGCGCCCGCACGTTTGCCGGCCTGTTGGAATTGCTGGTACCGATCCTGATCGCGGCGCTGACCGTCTTCAGCACCATGCGCGGGTCGGTCTACGAGCGGCGCAGTGAGATTTACGTCTACAATGCCGTCGGGATCGCGCCCAACCACGTCTTCTTCATGTTCATGGCGGAGGCCTGCGTTTACGCCGTGGTGGGAGCCGTGCTCGGGTACATCCTGAGCCAGGGGACCGGGCGGCTGCTGACGGCACTTGACCTGACGGGCGGCATGAAGATGGATTACAGCTCGATCGAAACCATCTATGCGTCGCTGGCCATCATGGGATCGGTGCTGCTCTCGACCATTGTTCCGGCCCGTGATGCCGCGAAGCTGGCGGCTCCCTCCGACACGGTAAGCTGGACGGTACCGCAGGCGGAAGGGGATGTCATGACTTTCAATCTGCCGTTCACGTTCACGGCGCACGACCGGGTGGCGGTGATCAGTTACTTCCACCGCTGGCTGGACGCCAACGGGTTGGGCAGCTCCGGACCTTTCTTCTGCTCGCCTCCGACGCCGGTCCTCGAACAGCGGAAGAGAGCCGATACCGAGGAGAAGGAACTGGTGCCGGCCATGGCCAGCACCGTCTGGTTGAAACCGTACGACCTTGGGGTATCGCAGCGCATGGAGATCGCGTTGCCGACCGATCCCGAGACCGGCGAATACGTGGCCCGCATCACCCTGACCCGGTTAAGTGGACATGTGGCCGGTTGGAACCGGACGCTGGTTCCGTTCATGGGCGTCCTGCGGAAGCAGTTCCTGAACTGGCGCGCGACGACGGATACTGAACGGCGTGAAATGTTTACCGAAGCCAACCGCATCTTGACTGAATGCGTGGAGAAGGAGGGGCCGCATGCCTGATGCGAAGAAGACGGGCGCGATGGACAAGGAACTGGAGATCTACCGTTCCGTCCTCGAGGCCCCCACTGAGTTCAAGAACGGCTTCTCATGGGTTGCCGTGGCGGGAGCGTTCTTCTGCGGCCTGCTGATGATGCCGGGGTCCATCTATCTGGGCCTGATGACCGGAGGCGGCATTGCGGCGGCGTGGGTGACGCTGATCATCTTCTCCGAGGTCTGCCGGCGCGCGATGCGGACCTTGAGCCAGCAGGAACTGGTGATTCTTCTGGTGGTGGCAGGGGCCATGGCCAGCGGCGGGCCGTTTGCCGGTCTGGTCTGGCGCCAGTACCTGATCCAGAGCGATGCGGTGAGGGATATCGGACTGTTGGGCAAGTTCCCGTCGTGGTTCGCTCCACAGCCGACCTCTGAGGCCATCCTGCAGCGTAATTTCTTCGATGCAGCCTGGCTGACCCCTGTCCTGCTGGTGCTGTTCATGACCATTATCGGGCGTTTCAAGAGCTACACCCTGGGCTATCTTTTCTTCCGCCTGACCTCGGACGTGGAACGCCTGCCCTTTCCCTTCGCCGGGATTGCCGCGCAGGGATCCATGGCCCTGTCCGAATCCGGGGAACGGAAGACAACGTGGAAGTGGAAGATGTTCTCGCTGGGCGCTGTGCTCGGCATCGCCTTTGGCGTTGTCCAGATAGGCATCCCCCTGGTCACCGGGTCGCTGCTGACCAAGCCCATTCAGGTCATTCCCTTGCCCTGGTATGACATGACGACGATGACCCAGAGCCTGCTGCCTGCCACGCCAACGGGGCTGATCATCGATCTGGGGCTGGTCATCACCGGTATGGTCGTTCCTTTCTGGGCGTTGGTCGGGACCGGCGCGGCCATTGTGCTCACGCTGGTGATGAATCCTCTTCTGCACCACATGGGGATCCTGTCGCGCTGGCAGCCCGGCATGGATACGGTCGCCACCACGTTCGCCAATTCCATCGATTTCTGGATGAGTTTCACGATGGGCGTGACGGGTGCCATTGCCGTTATTTCCATTTTTCAGACGGTGCGTGACCTGATTCGGAAGGGGCGCGAGGCGCGGGTGCGGCGTGCGGCGGCGGCCCCCAGCGCGCACCGTGAGAACATGTGGGATACACCTCCCGGACGCGGCGACTTCTCGCTGTGGATTGCGGGCGGCGTCTATGTGACCTGCGCGGCCATCGTGGTGGGGTTGTGCCACATGCTGGTGCCCAGGTTCCCGGTGGCGTTCCTGGTGTTCTTCACGTTTCTGTATACGCCGTTGATCTCCTATATCAATGCACGGTTGATCGGTATTGTCGGGCAGCATGTTGAAATTCCCTTTGTCCGCGAGGCCGCGTTCATTCTGTCGGGATATAAGGGGGTCGAGATCTGGCTGGCGCCGATCCCCATCGAGAACTATGGGGGTATGGCCCAGTCGTTCCGCACCCAGGAATTGACCGGCACCAACTTCTGGTCTTTCGTCAAGGCCGACTGCCTGATCACGCCCCTGACGTTCATCCTGAGCTTTGTCTTCTGGGCCTTTATCTGGCATTCCAGCGCGATCCCGTCCGACCTGTATCCGTACGCCCAGAAGATGTGGGACCTGAACGCCAAGAACACCGTGCTGTTGTATTCGGCGACGCTGGATACGGGAGGGGCGCAGCCGCTCTTCTTCCAGGCGCTTCATCCCTGGGTGATCGCCGGTTCGTTTTCCTTCGGGTTGATCGCCTTTGCGTTGCTCTCGGCCTTCAGCCTGCCGATCATGACGGTCTACGGCTTTGTGCAGGGGGTTGGAAACATGCCGCATGCGTTTGTGGCCATGATCATCGGCGGACTGATTGGCAAGTTCTACTTCCACCGGAAGGTCGGGCAGAAACGGTTTCTTGAAATTGCTCCTGTGGTAGTGGCGGGCTATGGCACGGGGGTGGGGCTGATTGCGCTGATCGGTGTGGCGGTGAACCTGATCGTTTCCGCCGTATCATCTTCAAGGTTCTGACGGAGTTCATCATGGAACAGACCATAGGCAAACAAGTCAAACTGCCCTTCCGGCGGGCGCTTCAGATTTCCCTTCGGGGGATTCGAATCCGCTTCGGGCGCTCATTGGTGACGGTTTCCGGCGTGGTCCTGGGAATCGCCTTTCTGATGAGCAACCTGACCGGCCAGTTGATCAAGAAGGCGATCGCGCAGGAGCGTGCCCAGCGGGACACGGTCAACATGATGCTTTCGTTGGTGCGGGCGGAGATCGGATCGGTCTCCGGCAAGAAAATCGCCGTGGCCGCGTTTGGTGCCCTGAGTGAGGCAGACCGTCTGCTGCTCGAGGAAGTCGTGGACGCCGCGCCGGAAACGGTGCACGGGTTCGGCCTGGAGGCGCCCGGGGTCACCCCGGTGGCCGCGGACCGTCTGGGCGAGGGCGCCGCACTGCTGCTGGTGCTGGGGACGGCGACCCGGGGCGATATCCCGCTAGCGACACTGGCCTCAGGGATGACCCAACGGGTGGCGCTGGATTCTGTGGAAGGACGTGTCTTCGCGGGCGAGGCTAATGGCACTGTGCGGCGGGAAGCCTTCTTCGGAAAGGAGAGCAGCGAGCAGATCGAACGGATGCGGAAGCAGGCGCGGGCGGAACGATTCAGGACGATCTGGATTGTCGTTATTTCCCTGCTGGTGACGGTGCTGGGGGTGGCGAATGCGCTGCTGATGTCGGTGACCGAACGGTTCCGCGAGATTGGCACGATGAAGTGTCTGGGGGCTTTGTCGGCCTTCATTCGCACCTTGTTTCTCATTGAGAGTTCCCTGATCGGGCTGGTCGGATCGCTGGTCGGGGTGGTTCTGGGGTCTTTACTGCCCCTGATTGCCTACGGGTTCGCCTACCGCTTTGGACTGGTGTTCGGGTCGTTGCCCTATGGTCTGCTGGCGGTGTCGGCCGCCGGGGCGGTCGTGGTGGGCACGCTGCTGGCCGTTCTGGCCGCGATCTATCCGGCACGATTCGCTTCGCAGATGGTTCCGGCCTCGGCATTAAGGAGCACGGTATGAGCGACAGGCAGAACCAAACCTTGGGGCTGGCCGCGGATCTGGAGACGATGCTCGCGGGCGCGCGGGACTCGGCCAAGGGCAGCCACGTCATCCGCGCGGTGGGGGTCAGGAAGGTCTACAAGATGGGCGATTCCGAGACCCACGCGCTTCGCGGCGTAACGCTCGATGTGCGCCGGGGCGAGTACATGTCCATCATGGGCCCCTCGGGGTCGGGCAAATCCACTTTCTTCAATATGATCGGGGGACTGGACAAGCCGACCGCCGGCAAGGTCTACATTGATCAGGTTGACATCGCGCAGCTGGATCCCTATGAACTGGCCTGGTTGCGCTGTCGCAAGGTGGGCTACATCTTCCAGATGTTCAACCTGATCCAGGTCATGTCCTGCATCGAGAATGTGATGTTGCCCATGTCGTTTGCCGGCAAGGACAGCGAGGAAGCCAGGGAACGGGCTCTGGAGATCCTGGAGATGGTGGGCCTGCGCGAGCGCGCACTCCACAAGCCAGCCGAGATGTCCGGTGGTCAGCAGCAGCGTGTGGCCATCGCCCGTGCGCTGGCGAATTCGCCCGATATCCTCCTGGCGGACGAACCGACAGGCAACCTGGATCTCAAGACGGGCGAGGAGATTATCGAATTATTCCGTCATCTGCGGGACACACTGGGGGTCACGATCATTACGGCCACGCACGATCTCAAGATGCTCAAGGCGTCGGATCGAATCGTCTGGATCGAGGATGGCCGGTTGGCCCGGGTTTCGACGCCCGAAGAAGCGAACATACATTTGGAAGAGGTACACTGATGGGGCTCTTTCGTTCCCAAAAGCCCAAGCTGAGGGCGGCCGTGGGTGATCCCCTGGGTGCGATTCCCTTGAAGCCTGAGAATGTGCAGACCAAGACCGACAGCCGGGGGGTGATGCATCTCAGAATGACGCCGCCGCTGACGCACCTGCATCGCAAAGTGGCGAAGTGGCTTGGGTACGACTACAGCGCCAAGGTCGAACTGGATGAGTATGGAACGTTTTTCTACAGCCTGGTCGATGGCGAGCGGACGCTGAATGCCATCGTCGACGCCATGGCTCAAAAACTGAGCAAGAGCCGGAAGGAGACCGCGATGACCGTGGTTGCGTTCACGAAATCGCTCATGACCCGGAACCTGTTGCTTTTGAAGATTCCGGCAACAACACCGTGCGAGGACCATCATGAGTGAGCCAGCCATCATCGCCAAGGCGACGAATGTCACCCGCAAGTACACCATGGGCAAAGAGACCGTGTGGGCCTTGAACGGGGTGTCGCTGGACATCTACCAGGGGGAGTACCTTTCCATCATGGGCCCGTCCGGATCCGGGAAATCCACCTTCTTCAATATGATCGGCGCGCTGGATTTTCCGACGACCGGGACGATTGAGTTCATGAATGCGGATTTGTTTTCGCTTCCTGAGGAGCAGCAGGCCTGGATTCGGTGCAACAAGATCGGCTATATTTTCCAGACGTTCAACCTGGTGACGGTGATGACCGCGTTGGAGAACGTGGCACTGCCCTCCGTGCTGCGCGGCGATTCGCCGGAGCAGTCTTCGGAGAATGCCCGGAAGGTGCTTGAACAGGTGGGGTTGGGGCACCGGTTGCACCATCTTCCGATGCAGTTGTCCGGTGGGCAGCAACAGCGTGTGGCCATCGCCCGCGCGCTCGTGAACTCGCCGGCCGTGATTCTCGCCGATGAGCCCACCGGGAATCTGGACAGCAAGACCGGCATGGAGATCATCGACCTGCTGCGGCGGCTGCAGCGGGACCATAACGTGACGATCATCACGGCGACGCACGATGCCCGAATGATTGCCGTCTCCGACCGGGTTGTTTGGATCCGGGACGGCAAGCTAGAGCGCGTTGCCCTGCGGGACGAGTTGAACATCAAGGTCGGCGGCATGCAGGGATAGCTCTCCCACCGGTGAGTCCACCACGAAAGCCAGGTCCCTGGTCAGCACCGGCAGGGCGATCTCGATGACACCAGCACGTGAGGCTGTCACGCGGCCGGCCCTCAGCCTGGCACCGTTACTGACGCTTGTGAAGGTCACGGAGTAGGGCCGGGCAGGTCTGAGGCCGCGAACCGTCAGGGTGCCACCGGTCACGGCGGGTGGCGGCACCTGGCCGCTGGCCGCCAGGTACTCCCAGTTGTAGTCCCGCAGGCGGAGGTAACCCACCATCCGTTCGCCATCGCGCAAGGCGCGGCCCGTGATGGTGGGAAGGAAGCGGGTAAAGTCCAGGGCAGCGACCTGGATCCAATCGTTGCCTGTATTATCCAGCGTAATGGTGTGGGCGCCGGCCGGCACACGGATCGTGTAGACGCCCCCGGCGACGGGGTTGCCCCGGGTCAACACAGTGGCTCCATCCCGCTTGATCACCAGCGTGGCACCGCCATTGCCGACGAGCCCCACGTTCACTTTGAATTCTCCGTCCAACGGCTGGTTGAACGTGAAGGTGGGCGGATGACGTTGTGCCGTGTGCCACCGGCCGAAAAGGTAGCGGCCCAGGCTGGTTTCGGTTGGGCTCAGTGAGCCGTCGATATTGACCCTGTAGTCTTTGCAAGGCGCCTTGGCGGCATTGTAGGTTGGGGGCGGAAATCCGTCGAACCAGGGCGTCAGGCTCAGGGTCTGGCAGGAGGGCGTCCGCACTTCGGGAATGACCGGAAGATAGTTGTTGGCCACCACGTTTACGTTGGCATCGAGGAAGTTGCGCAACTGGAGAATGACCGGGTAAGTCTTGTCGTCGAGGGGGTGAACCCACTCGTCCCACCACCACGTCAGCCCGGGGCCCATGGATCCATTGAAAGCCGAGCCCCACAAGGTGTTACGGAAGGATGTGCCGTCGGGATCGTCGATCATTGTCTGGCCGTTCTCCCAGGCGATGCCGAATTCGCCCGAGAGAAAAGGTTTGTTGTGGGCCGCCGTGAGGGCGGCACTGGCTTCCGCCATCGGCTTCTCAAGGTCCGGGGTCAGTTCGTAGGTGTGGATCTGGGTGAAGTCGATCGAGGCATTGTTCCAGACGTCGGTCTGGCCGCTGTCCATGGTGTAGGAGGTGCTGACAAGGTGCCGATTGGGATCGACGGATTTGAGGTAGGCGGCCATTTCGCCGCACCAGGCTGCGGTGTTGGTTCGATTGGCGGCGTAGTCATCGATCAGGTTGAGTTCGTTGAACAGTTCCCAGGCCATCAGGTTCGGGCTGTACGCATACCGGGCGACCAGGTAGCGCAGCTTGTTCTTGTAGACGGCTTTGGCGGCGGGGTTGCTGAAGAAGGCTTCGGACGTGGTGCAGGGGCCATTGTTGGTACTGTTGTAGGGGTTGGCGGGCCAGTTACTGCCGGCCCGGAACTGGCCATGGTGGCTCAGGCACAGGTTGATGTAGAGGCCGTGAGCGGCGCCGTAATCGAGGAGCCAGTCCAGTTCGTAGGCGTGGTTCTGGGCGTAAGTCTTCAGCCCGGCGTAACCGGTACCTGAGCCGTCCTGCCACTCCAGTTCGATGCCCCAGTGGCACAGCCAGAGTCGCACCAGATTCGCCCGGTTCAACGCCAGTTTATCGAGGTAGGTCTTGAACTCGCCCAAGCCGCCCGAAGCCGCCCAGCAGAGGTTTTCGCCAACGGGAATATAGGGGTCGTTTGAATCGAATCGGAGATAGTTCCTTCCGGCCTGGCGACGGATGAAGCCCGGGGCCGTGGAGGCGACCGCCGTGAAGGTGCCCGTCCGGGCGGCTGAGGTGCCGCTGCCGTCCTGGAAAGTCAGGCGATAGCGGTAGGCACCCAACTCAGTCGGGGTGAAGCGCACCCTCCACCCATCTTGCGAGGGGACTGTGCTGAGGGCGCCGGTGTTTGTGTCGGACAGGGCATAGCCGTCGGCATGGAAGCCATCCACGGTGGTCACAGTACCCAGGGGGGACGTAAAGGTGGCCCGGAGCAGGGCTCCGCCGAGGGCGGGTTCAAAGTCATACGGGTTTGTATACGCGGTATCCGACAGCGGGACTCGCATCTCAAACTTCTGGTAACGGCCCACCGGATCGGTGACTGGCACCGGCGGTCCCATGACGGGCGCGGCCAGTGTGGTCAGTACGATGGTGACGGCCAGAACGGAGACCAACACTGCAACCTTGGGGTAGAGGACAAAAGAAGCCATCAGCGTTCAGAACCATCCTTTTGGCGCAGATCTTATCACGAACACCACGAAACGAGAACGCACTTGTAGTCGGTGAGGGCTCTCCGGCAAGAGGGATTCCTGCCTTCTTTTTGCTGAATCGAGGTTCGGTGCAAAAGAATGTCTTTTCCTGAACCGGCCTGTTAAAATGAAAGGCCTGTCTGAAAGTGGATCTGTTTTACCCAATCACGTATGCGGTGATTGATTATGAGCGCGGCCCGAGCGAAGTTACTTGTAACCAGTTGGAGCACAGTTCGTTATGAACTGCTCAATACCCGTGTCTGCGACCTCGACCTGAGCATTAAGGGGTCGCCCGTGGAGCCCCTGATCCTCCAGGTTGAGCGGGAGCTTGAGGCAAAGGGCTTGAAATTCAAGCCCGCCTTCTACCTTACCGACAGTTGGGGCTGTCCGGATGAAGTGCCGGCGGTTGGGGTGCCTTTCTACCTGGCTGATCGGCGACTCTCCCGTATTGAGGAAGAACAGACCGGAGAGATCGAAGACGCCCGGACCACCCTGATGTACCTCCGCCATGAGGTGGGGCATGCCCTCAACTATGCGTATCGGCTATGGGAACTCCCGGGTTGGTCGGATGTGTTCGGGCGCTTCTCGCGACCGTATCGCGACGCTTTCCTGCCGGACCCTTCGAGTAAGGATTTTGTGCGGCACCTGGTGCACAGCCAATATGGGCGCAGCTATGCCCAGAAGCATCCGGATGAGGATTTTTCTGAAACATTCGCGGTGTGGATGACGCCCCGTTCCGGATGGCAGCGCAAGTACCGGTTCTGGCCGGCGATCAAGAAGCTGCAGTTTGTGGCGCGCCTGATGCGTCAGATCAAGAGCCGGTCCGTTCCTCAGGTGAATGCCGAACCGCTGGTGAGCCCGGTGGCGGAGATGACGATCCTGCTGGCCGAGCACTACGGCCAGAGAGCCGAACGCTATCGTGCCGCGGCGCAAGGGTACGTCGATGACAAGCTGTGCGGCGTGTTCCCGAAGGCGCGTACGACCGATCAGATCGCCGCCAACCTGCTGCTGCGGCGCTACCGCACCAAGTTGTCCGCCACGATCAGCGAGTGGTCCGGGCTGGACACGGAAGAAGTGACCACGATCCTGGATAAGCTTGATGACCGGGCGACCGCCCTGAATCTGAAACTGCCGCGCCGGCAGGGCGCGGAGAAGATGCTTGAACTGACCGCCCTGGCCACTTCCCTGGCCAAAGATTTCGCCTACACCGGGCGCTTTACGGGCTGAGCTAGATCATGGCCATGGGAACGCCCACATCAAACGAGGGGCCTTCCATGGCGATCTTGACGAGTTGCTGAAGCAGGTGCGGATAGTCGATTCCCGCTTTCTTGGCGGAACGCGCCAGTGCAACGTCTTCATCGAGGGAGGGATTGCAGTTCACTTCGAGAACGCGGGGCTGTCCTGATTCGTCGAGCCGGATATCCACGCGGCCATAACCCCAGCCTCCGACAGCACGGAACGCGCGTAGCGAAATGGAACTGATGTTTCGGGCCAAGTGCGGTTCGACCTGAGCGGGACAGATGACCGAGGTCTTCTGGTACTCTACACTGTTTTCCATCCATTTCGCCGCGTACGACATGATCGGCGGGATTTCCGATGGCAACCGTGAATAGTCCACCTCCGCCAACGGCAGGACGGTGAGTTTTCGGCCGCCGATAATCCCCACATTGAACTCCCGGCCGGGCAGGAATCGTTGCGCGAGGGCCGGTTGATGATAGTGCTGGAGGATCTCACGCACCTTGCTCCGAAGATCCTTCTTGGTATGCACCACGGAATCCCGGGCCAGGCCAATCCCGGCATGCTCGCGACTGGGTTGGACAATGACCGGCAACTGCCATCGGCAACGGTCAACATCCCCGATGCGTTCCAGCAGTTCCGTATTGGGAGGAACAGGAATTCCCGCGCCGTGCAGCAGACTGGCCGACATATACTTGTAGCGACTCAGGCCCAGGGCCAGGGCGGGGGAGCCGGTCATCGGGAACCCCATCATCTGAACCAGCGCGGCCACGCGCATTTCAAAGAGGGCGCCATGGACGACGTCGTCGTACTGGTTGAAGACCACATCGGGACGCAGATGGCGGAGCCGGCGCTGAAAGGCCAGGAGGTTGTTGGCCAGGGGGACGATGGTCACCCGATAGCCGACACGACGTAGAACGCGTGCCATGCGACGGATCATAAGACGAAGGTCATCGGTGGAACCGCTGTCCTCAGGCACCTCAGGAGTGGTGGCGGCACCCGCATTGTAGACCAGGGCGACATGGTAGCGTTTTGTCAGTTTCGTCAAATGGAAGTCCCTCACGTTTCTCGATTAGACTTTAGCCTATCAGCGCGGGTAATGCAAATGGACAAGTTTCAAAAGGGGGAATTCTTGACGGGAGTCAAGGCGGGACTTCGGCGGATGTGGCAACGTCGCCTGAGTATTCAACGGAATACTTTCAGGTTTGAAGGTCCTGTGGTAGAGTCTTCGATGTTTTCGCCGGAAGGCGACTGGATGCATATAAGGAGAGAATAATCATGACAACCGAACTCGTAAAGGGAGTCTATTGGGTAGGGGTGACGGATTGGGGTATTCGCCGGTTCCACGGCTTTGAACTGTCCACGCATCGCGGCACGACTTACAACGCCTTTGTCATCAAGGATGAGAAGACCGTGCTGGTCGATACCGCATGGGTGCGGCACCAGGATGAGTTTCTTGCCAAGGTCCGGGAGGTTACGGATCCTTCCAAGATCGATTACGTGGTGGCCAATCATGCGGAGCCGGATCATTCGGGGTGTCTGCCGGCGCTCATGAAGCTTTGCCCGAATGCCACGGTGATTGTGTCCAAGGCCGGGGCCATGAGCATTCCGGGGCACTACCATGAAAAATGGAAGTTCCTGCCGGTCAAGACAGGCGATCGGGTCAAGATCGGGAAGAATGAGCTGGTCTTCATCGAGGCGCCCCTGCTGCATTGGCCGGACAGCATGTTCACCTACGTGACCGGGCACAACATCCTGATGCCGAACGACGCCTTCGGACAGCATTACGCCTCGGCCTTTCGCTTTAACGACCTGGTGAACGAGGGTGAACTCTACGAGGAGGCTCTGAAGTATTACGCGAATATTCTCACGCCGTTCAGCGATCGGGTCCTCAAGAAGATCGATGAGGTGCTGGCTCTGAATCTTCCGGTGGATATCATCGCCCCGAGCCACGGTGTGATCTGGCGCAAGGATCCGCTCCAGATCGTCAGGAAGTATCAGGAGTGGGCTGCACAGAAACCGGAACCCCGGGCGGTCATTATTTACGACACCATGTGGAACGCGACCGAACGCATGGCGAAAGCCATCGGCGAGGGACTTGATGAGGCGGGCGTCGACCACAAGATCTTTCACGCCGCGATCACGGACTTGAACGACATGCTCGTGGAGATCTTCAAGGCCAAGTTGATCGTGATCGGTTCGTCCACGCATAACAACGGTCTGCTGCCGTCCATCTCCCCGCTGCTGGAGGACATGACCGGCCAGAAATTCAAGAACAAGGTTGGTGCCGCCTTTGGTTCCTATGGGTGGAGCGGCGAATGCGTGAAGAAGATCGAGGAGCATTTCCAGCACGCCGGGATTCCGCTGGCACAGCCGGGCCTCCGGTGCAAGTGGCAGCCTTCGGATGAAGATCTGACCCAGTGCCGGGCCTTCGGGAAAACGCTTGCTGCTGCCGCGAA
>CAYOIT010000042.1:0-22628 GCA_964404035.1 uncultured Verrucomicrobiota bacterium
GAGTCATCCTATCAGGCGCGGCCCCGCATGCAAGGGTATTTGCCTGCTCTCAGAACCCGAAAGCCTGGCACAGATAACCCGCCAGCCCGGCGGCACAGAAAGCAGCGACCAGGGCCCCCAGAACATCCATGGTGTAATGGGCGCGCAAGATGATCACCATGGCGCCCTCCAGAAGGGCCACCAGCGCTGCCGCCAGCCCGCACCAGGGCGGCAGCAGGTGCGCGATCTCGATGGCCCCGAGCACTGCAATCGCCGTGTGGCCGGAGATGAAGAAATCATTGGAGACATGATAGGTGACCAGCAGGGAGGGGACACCGGGATGGCGCCAGATCATCCCCGGCGGCGGCGGGAGGGCGCAGAGCGCCTGACAGGCCTGGCGAAACATGAACAAGATCAGCAAGGCCATGAAGGGGCGTAGCGTGGGGCCGAATAGTCCCGCCCCGATCAGGAAGAGGGCGAACAGGTCGATACCGGCGGAGCTGACGATCAGGATGGCATTGGTTGGGCGGGGATGGTTCTGCAGCCACGTGTTCCAGGGATCGCTGAGATCATGCAGCAGGTCGCCAATCCGGCCGTCGTCGTGGCTGCGGTTTCCGATCAGGGATTGCGTCACGAACCAGGCCCCCAGGCTGACCGCGACCAGCAGCAGCCGTGCGGTTAGCCGTGCGGTCCGGGACGTCAGCAAGCCATCGTCCGGCACCGTTCCCTGCCAGGATATCACTCCCAGCAGCCCCGCTAGCAAGGCGAGCGAAAGAGCCGCCAGACCCCATTTCCATCCCTGCCCCGGTTTCATGGCCGCCTCCGTGTCTTCAAGTCCGCCAGCATGGTCTCCAGCTCGTGCCCGATTTTCACCATGACCGGGTCGGTTTCCACGCCGCGCTCGCGGACCGGGGTGACCTCAATCGCCTCGCCTACTTCGACCACGGCGCGGAACGGACGGTGAACGGGGGTTTGGTCGGTCAGATCTTCTTCAAAACGTTCCACGGTCTCGAGAAGTTTCTCGGGCGTCGGTTCCGGGGAGAAATAGCCCGGGGGATAGAAGAACAACTGTTGTGCCAGGTAGATGTCCGCCAACTGACGCCATCGCCGGGCACGCTCCACCTCGGCAATCTCGCCGGCCACCAGCTCCGGCAGGATGGCCGTCCGGAGATTCTTCACCCGCGAGACCACATTGCCTTCCCGCTTTCCTTTCAGCCATTCGATCTCCAGCGGCACCAGTAGGTGATCGATCAGGCCGGTGAGCCGCTGCTTGAGGTCACCGGTCTGCGGGCTTTCGAAATACTCGATCTCTTTCAGGGTCAGCAAGGCCTCGCCCACTTTCACCACGCGGTCCACCAGCGATTGATGGGACTGAGGCTGCCAGGAGAGGCGGCGTTCGATATCCTCCAGGGCGGGAATCAGCACCGCGGGGAGATCCCCTTCAAAGAAGTAGCGAATGGCAACGGGATGAATCACCACTTTCCCGGCAGGGAAGATCGCCGTTCTTTGTTTGGCGGCCGCGCGGGCAATGAAGACCGTCCCGTCCATCAGATGATTGACCTGGTCGTTGGTACGGGAAATGACCCCCTCCGGGAAAAGCACGAGAGGACGCTTCGCCTCGACCAGAATCCGGGTCGCACATTTCAGGGCCTCGCGGTCCATGCCCTCCCGGTAGACGCTGAAGGCTCCCGCTCTCCGTAAGAGCCAGGTTTGCAGGGCGGACTGCTTGAACAGATGCCAACTGGCCATGACATGGATCGGCCGGCCGACCGCATACCCGAGATGAGCCATCACCATGGGATCGGGCGGACGGCAGTGGTTCGGCGTGAGCATGATCCCATGCCCTGCCGCCACGGACTCACGCAGGCGGTCCACTCCCCGCAGTTCGACCGATTCCACCCCATGCGCGCGGCGGAGATAGGCCGGCAACAACGACCTCAGGGCCTTCGGCCAGAAGGCTCCGGGGCACGGCGGGACAAACTCGTACGGTTGATCGATGATGATGTTCTGCATCAGGCGGCTCCACTCAGCGTCTTGGCCATATCCTTCAGGGTCCGCAAATCCAGTTTCCCAGTGCCCAGTACCGGCAGCGCCTCGATCCGGTGGCATGCGTCGCGACCGGGCTTCCAGAGGTTCGGCATTTCAGCACTCTCAATGGCCTGCGCGACCCGTGCGGCATCCCCCGCCTCAGCGATGTAGAGCAGGACCAGCTTTTCGCCTTTACGCTCATCCGGCACCGACACCAGCGCCAGCACCTGACCGGTGCTCCCGAGTCTCCGGTGCAATTCCTCCTCGATCGCGAGGTGCGGCACCATCTCCCCGCCGATCTTGCTGAAGCGGGAGATACGGTCTGTGATCGACACAAAGCCTTCGGCATCGAGGCGCGCCACATCGCCGGTGTTGTACCAGCCGTCCTTCAGGACTTCGGCGGTCAGGTCCGGCTTCCCGAGATACCCGAGCATCACATTCGCGCCCTTGACCATCAGCAGTCCCGCCTCGCCCGGCGGCAGCACATGGCCGGTATCGGGATCCACCACCTTGACCGCCACACCCGGCAGCGGCAAACCGACACAGCCTTCTTTCCACCCCTTCTGGGACACGCCGCCTGCGCTGACGTGCGGGAGGCTGAGCGTCGCCACGGGGGATAGCTCGGTCGCGCCATACCCCTCCAGCGGGCGCAGACCGAAACGTTCCTCGAAAGCCGCGACCAGGCGCTCCTTCAGTTTCTCGGCGCCCACCACGACATACTTGAGCGAGGCGAAGTCCTCCCGGGTGGCCTTGCGCAGGTACAGCATCAGGAACGTGGGTGTGGCAAACAACATGGTCGAACGATTCTCGCGCACCAGCCTGGCGATCACGCCGCCGTCGAGCGGATTCGCATGGTAGGCTGCCGAGAATCCGCTCAGGAGCGGAAACCATATCGTGGCGGTGAACCCCAGGGAATGGAAGAAGGGCAGGGCAGCACAGACGTTATCGGTGGGCGACGACCGGAAGACATTCCGCAGGGATTCGATGTTGGAGCTGATGTTGTGGTGGCTCAGCATGACCCCTTTGGGCTCCCCCGTCGACCCGGACGAGAAAATGATGGTGGCCACCCGGTCAGCCTCGAAGCCGGGCGCTCGTGCCAGGACCCGCGCCGGGAACAAGATGGCCCGGAGATAGGCTTTTCGTTTCTCCCACGGCGTCAGTGACGCGAGCACTTCCTCAAGATAGACCGCCCCGGGCGGGGCCTCCTTCATTCCAATCTTTTCAAGAAACTCCCGCGCCGTGATGATGGTCTTCAACTCGCATTGACGGATGGCCGACTGGAACGACTCCGCCGAGGCCGTGAAATTCAGATTCACCGAGGTCTTCCCGATGAGCGTTACCGCCAGATTCGTCAGGGCTCCGCCCACGGAGGACGGCAACAGAATCCCCACCTTTTCCTGACCCGCCGTCAGGGACCGTAACCGGGCCGCCACGGCCAGGGTTCCGGCCAGGAGCTGTCCATAGGTGAGCCGTTTTCCGTTGGCATCGGTCATTGCCACCTGGTCCCAGTTGGCATGGGCGGACTTGGCGAACAGCTCACCCAGGGGCCGGCGAAGTCCCTTCCGATCCTGGTAGTACTCGCAGGAAAGCTCCATCACCGCCAGGCGCACCTCATTGACCGTGGCTGAGGAGGGCAGCGGTGTCCCGAACAGTACGGTGACCGGATAGCGCAAGAGGGCCGCCCAGCGCCGGACGAGCTGACCATGGTAATAGCTGGTGATGGCCCCCCAGGCGCCCCCGATGTAGACGGGAATGATGGGGTAGTTCGTCTCCTGAACCAGATAGGCAAACCCGCGTCTGAACTCGCGGAGGTTGCCGGTTCGCGTCAGCGTGCCTTCCGCAAAGACGCACACCATGTAGCCCTCATCCAGCGCCGCCCGGGCCGCTTTCAAGGATTGGGCCAGTTGCTTGGGCGAGCCCTTCGCATCCACCGGGAGACACCCCATGAGGTCAAAGGCCCAGGCCAGCCGGGGCCATTTCTGATAGAGGGAGGACTCCACAATGAACCGAAGGCGCCTCTGCTGGGTCGCTAGCAGCAGGAGGGCGTCCAGATGCGACACATGGTTGCACACCAGCACGGCCGCCCCGTCGATCGGGACGTTGTTCCCGCCCAGCACGCGGATGCGATAGGCCAGGCGCGTCACGACCAGCAGCATGAAGCGCAGCAGGAAGTCGGGCAGGACCCTGAGGGTGAAGACCAGCAACACCGCTGTCAACGCGCCCAGGAACAGGAACCCGGTCGCCGCCGACCATCCCAGTTTCACCGTCAGCATCACCAAGCCTGAGGCGATGAGCGCCCCGACCCAGCTCAGGAAACTCGATGCGGCCAGAATTTCTCCGCGCTGTTTTACGGGCGCCTGGGACTGGATAAACGAATCCACTGGCACAATAAAAAGGCCGGCGCCCACGCCCGCCAGGAACACGGCGGGCCCGACCGCCCAGACGGTGGAGGGGAGCACTTTCAGCGCGGCGGCTCCCGCGGCCAGGAGCAGGGCGCCCAAGGGCACCATCCCGAATTCGATGTTCCGCCCGGACAGCTTCCCCGATAGCAAGGCGCCGGCGGCAATACCGATGGAGGCCACAAAGAACAGGTACCCGCTCTGCTGTTCGTTCCAGCCCAGGTGCTGAATGCCGTAGGGGATCATGTTCAACTGCATGTAGGCGCCGAGCATGG
This sequence comes from uncultured Verrucomicrobiota bacterium, assembly GCA_964404035.1. Lineage (GTDB taxonomy): Bacteria > Verrucomicrobiota > Kiritimatiellia > CAIKKV01 > CAITUY01 > CAMBRF01. The sequence continues at coordinate 4,682 of CAYOIT010000042.1, forward strand.
TGAAGTAGGCGGACGCCACCACGGCCTGCAGAAGATACCGGTCGCCGCGGATGGACCAGAGGGTGCGCCAGATATCCCGCACAAAGAGCGGCGTGATCCGCTTGTCGGATCCGGCGGGCGGGGTGCGGGAGATCATCACGGCCGAGACCAATCCGACCAGGGCGGTCACCACACAGGCGCCTTGAGCCAGCGTATAATTGAACCCGCTGCAGCCGACCAGGAACGGCGCCATGGCCGAGCCCAGCACAACGGCCAGGAACGTGGCCATCACGAGCAGGCTGTTCGCACGGGAGAGTTGATCACGGTCCACCAGTTCCGGGACGATGCCGTATTTCGACGGGCTGAAGAGGGCGCTATGGGTGCCGATCAGGAAGAGCACCAGATACAGCCCCGGCTCGTATCGAAAGTAGAAGGACAGCGCGGCCCCCGCCATGGCGCCCACCTCCAGGACCTTGCAGAACACCAGGATGTTCCGCTTGCTCAGGCGGTCGGCCAACACGCCCGCCGCCGCTGAGAACAGGAGAAAGGGCACAATGAACACCACCGCCGCCATCGAGGCAATGGAGGCCGCTGCCGCGACTCCATGCAGATGGATCAGGAACAGAATCGCCAGCACCTTGAACACATTGTCGTTCAGCGCCCCGCAGAACTGGGAAATGTTGAGGCGGAGAAATCCTGACGATAACCGCGAGGAACTTGCATCGTTCATACAATCCTTATGTGAGATTAGCGATTTCCGCCGGTCATGATTGCGTGGAAGGCTTTTCCTGTCGAGCAGGATCTCCGGATCACGCCCGGCGCGGCTGGCCGGCGGGAAAAAGGGGCTTGTGAAGCTGATCCACGCTTTGATAGAGACTCCTCCGGACAATCTTCACGCCAACGGTCAGGCCGTGACACCGGGCGGAGATTGCAGGAAGGACAAGGAATATGAGGCTACTCTGTATCGGATTTATGGGAGCACTCCTGGCATTGGGCAGTGGGTGCGTGACGCTGATCGATCAGGCCAGTCTGGCTCAACAGCAGGCCGATTTCGACAGTATGAACGAGGATGTGCAGCGTCTGAATGAGAAGCTCAACGGCATCCAGCTCGAGCAACAGGCCCTGGCGCGGGAACTCGAAACCCTGCGCAAGGCGCCGCGCGAGGATCTGGTGACCAGGAACCGGTTGGATACGCTCGACCGGCAGGTACAGGCGTTGAGTGCTGCGCGCGAGTCTGACCGGAAGCAGATTGTCAGCGATCTGAGCCACAAGGTGGCGGCCATCGTCGGTACGTCTTCGTCCTCTTCGTCGTCGGGCCGCAGTGGCGGAGCGGCGGAGAGCGGCTACGAGCACGTGGTGGAATCAGGGCAAACGCTCTCGGCCATTGCCGCCGCCTATAAAGTCAGCGTTCTCTCCATCAAGAAGGCCAACAATCTGAAATCGGATATGGTCAGGGTGGGACAGAAACTGTTCATTCCCAAGAAGTGACGGGAGTCTGCCGCCACCCCGCTGGTTTTCCGGAGGGGCCTGCATGGATTCGACTGTTCAAGATGGGTCTGGCAACCCTGCGGCTCAACCGGTCCGGCTTTCGCGGACCGAACGCCGTGAGAAGGCTGTCTCTGACGCCCTCCGGACGCTGATCCGAGACCTGCACCTCGAACAGTTCGGCGTTCTGCCGCCCGGGCAGGAGGACTTTCCCCTGCGGATCGACCTTACCGTTCATCCGAACGATAACTGGGCGCTGCATTTCTCCCCCCCTTTGGCTGACCAAGTCGGTCGCCAAGTGGAGGATGCCTGTGCGCGCCATGGCGTGTTCTCCCCGGGGCGCGTCTTCTGTTTCCGGTGTGAGAGTTCGGGGTGCGATCATGCCGCCCCGCCGTCGGCCCTGAGCGTGTTCAAGGGCTATACCGAGATGGGCTTTCCGGATTGGCAGGATCTGCACCAGGTGTTTGTGGAAGCGCGAGACGAAAGGGTGGGGCGGCTATTTGAGGGGCAGCGCGAGGTGCTGGCCCGGGTTCAACTGGGGCACGGGCTGCGCGAGCGGCAACTGAGTTCCTTCGGGCGTTCCTCGAAGACCTATGCCCTGTTGGGCCAGGTCGTGGCCGGCTATTTTATCCTCCCGCGATCCGTGAAGGCCGATGATCCCGCCCGTCGTCTGGCCATGACCTTTCAGGTGGTCGAGATCCGGGGTGCGGGAGGGCGGCTCGCGCTGGAGCTCAACACCCTTGCCTGCCTGGGAGTGGACCTGGATGAACTGCTCGGCTCGGACTGGGAGCCCTGGGTTCACCGGGCAAGGGAACTGGCGCGCCACGCACTCGAGAACGTCGAGCATCGCGTTCAGGTGGCGCGTGAGGCGGGGCGGACCGAAGAGGTTCAGGCCGCGCTGCGGCGCATTCCCTCCATTCTCAAGCACCTGGCGGAGTTCCTGGAGCGCGGGCACCGGCAGGATCGCCGCCGCACGCAGCACGTGGAAGCCCGACGCCATGAACACCGGCCGGTTCACAAGGCGCTGGAGGACGCCCGTGAGGCCCCGCCGGAGTCCGTCTTCCATGACGACAAAACCGGTACCACGGTAATCTGCGGCCCCCAGGGACGGGCTCACGTGTTCAATGAGAAGGGCCGGCACGTGACCAGTTTTGCCCTGACCCCCGATGCCATCGAGTTCCGCCTAAGAACGCAACGATGGCGCCGCGCCACGCGCGAGGAGGCGGTACAGTTTCGTGACCTCATCCGCAAGTCCGAACGGCCGGAATCATAGGGCCGGGGTCACAGCATCTCGGTGTGCAGCGTGACGAGATGATAGCGCGGATCGGAATGCAGGAACTCGTCGATTTCCGAGATACGTCGTTGGACGACCTCGCTCTCCGCGGCAACCGTGACAAAGGCCAGATCGGCTGATTTCCAGACATCCTGGCTGCCGACCTCGGCCACGCTGACGTTCATCTTGTTGACGGCCCGGTCTTTGAGTCCCCTCAGGACCGAGCGTTTGTCCTTCAGCGAGCGTGCGTCAGGAATGGCGATGGTGGCGGTAACAAGTCCAATGATCATAGGCACCTCCGAATGCTGACCCCTGAATGATGAAGGCTTACCGACCCGTTCGCCAGTGTTTTCTTGAACCCGGGGCACGGCCACACTCACACGGTCGGCATGGATTCTTGCGTGGGGATCTGCTAGGATCCACCTGCGTATGTGAACAAGGTGGTTTTTGCAGGGAGGAACCTGTCGATGAAACGATGTCTTTTGATTGCAGGATGTGTCGTTGTGGCGGGGCTGATGGCCGCGGAAAGCCGTGGCGAGGAGAGCGACCCCGCGGTGTCCAACGCGACGGTGCAGGCGGTCAAGGGGGCCTTGAACTGCGACCTGCCGACCTTCGATTTCCATGAAGTCTATTCCGGCCAGGTGATCTCGCATCCCTTTGTGATCCAGAACCGGGGGACGAACACGGTTCGGATTTTAAATGTGCGGACGAGTTGTGGCTGCACCACGACCGCCATGGCGACCAATCTTCTCTCGCCCGGGCAATCCACGGAACTCATGGCCAGCCTGGATCTGAAAGGTCGGTCGGGGGCGCAGCGAAAGAGCCTGTATGTCGAATCGGACGATCCGGTGAACTCCAGCCTGCGCCTCGAAATGATGGGCATGGTCATCACGCCGCTTGAGGCGCGGCCGGAAGGGGTGCATTTCGGCACGTTGGCCCGCGAGGGCGACGAGGAGCGCGAAGTCCTGCTGTCGGGGCGCACGGGGGTGACGTTCCACGTGACGGGCGTACGGATGTCCGCTCCCGAATTCACGGCTCAGGTTGAGACCCGGGAAGAGGGGAAGCTCTACAGTATCAAGATCAAGAGCACGGGGCCCCGGCTGGCGGGCACCACCCACGCCGTGGCGCAGATCCTGACCGATCATCCGGTTCTGCCCGAGGTGACGGTCCCGGTGACGGTCTTTGTGGCGACCGATATTGTGGCGGCGCCGGTGAATCTGATCCTGGTGCAGGGAGTCACGAACGTGGTCCGCACCTATTACGTGGGTGTTTACTCGCCGGCCAAGAAGCCGTTCAAGGTCACCAAAGTGGACTCCCCCTCGGAGGCCATGAGCTGCACGCTGATCACAATTTCACCCGACCGTTACCGCATCGAGGTCAAGGCGGCGGGAGATCTGAGCGGCGCGAACGGTAAATCGATCCGCGTCGAAACCGATGTCGAGACGATGAAGGAATTGCTGGTTCCCGTGCGCGTGATTGCGGGTCCGGCCGCGGTATCCCCTGCGAAATAGGAGTGTCCACCTTGTTGTTCAACGCAACGCGGAGCAGGATTGGCCGCCTGGCCTTCGTGGCTGTCCTGGCGGCCTCGGTCGTCACCGGTCGTGCCGTCAGCGCCGCACTGAGTGACGAGAATGGCGTGGTGACCGCGCCTGTGCCGGTCGAGTTCTTCTTTGAGACCGGTTGCACGGAGTGCGAACGGGTCCGGCGCGAAGTCCTGCCGGAGTTGGACCGGCGCTATTCGGGGTATGTGGTGGTCCAGCAGCGGGATATCGAAGCCGAGACCAACTATCTGGCACTGGTCGCCTACGGGCAGAAACAGGGCCTGGCGCCCAACGAGCCGGTCTGCATGGTGGTGGACCGCCGCGAGATGCTGCCGGGTTTCGAACGCATCCGGAACGAGCTCTTTGCGGCCGTGGACCGGGCCATCGCGAGGCGCGACCAGGACTCCGAGGCCGTTCGTCAGGAGCCCCCCCCGCCGCAGGCCGATGCCGATCTGCTGCGGCGTCACGTGAGCGGCTTCACCCTGGCCGGTGTGTTGTCGGCGGCCCTGGTGGACAGCATCAACCCCTGCGCCATGGCGACCCTGGTCTTCTTCATGAGCCTTCTGCTGTCCTCCAATGTAGGCACCCGGAAGATGCTGCTGGCCGGTGGCTCCTTTGTGGTGGCGTGCTTCTTCACCTATCTCGCGATCGGGTTCGGGCTGCTGCGTCTTCTGTTTCTGCTGACCAAGTTCAACCTGCTCAAGACGGTGGTCGATGGCGTGTTGATCGCCACCCTTCTGGTGCTGTCCGCCCTGTCCTTCCGCGATGCCGCGCGTTTTCGCCGCACAGGGAAAGCGTCTGATATTGCCGTTCGCCTGCCGCAAGGCGTTCAACGCCGCATCCACGAGGCGATGAAACGCGGCTTGCGGAATCGAAGCCTGGTCCTGGGCGGGCTCGGGATCGGCGTGGTCGTGACGGCGCTGGAAAGCATGTGTACCGGCCAGGTTTATGTCCCCGCGCTGGTGCTGATGATCAAGAGCGGGCAGAGTGCCTGGCGCAGCGCGGCCTATCTCGGGCTGTACAACCTGATCTTTGTGATGCCGCTCGTGATCCTGTTGCTGTTGGGTTGTTTCGGACTCCGGACGCCGACCCTGGTGGCGTGGAGCCGGAAGAATGTGGTGGTCGGCAAGACGCTATTGGGGTTGTTTTTCCTGGGTATGGCGGCGATGATGCTGGCCCTGATGAGGTAAGCAGGAACGGCGAAGGAGAAAAGGGACGATGACGGAGAAACAGGACAAGTTAAACCCGAATATCCGGCTGATGGCGGCGCACGCCCAGGCGGTGGCCGAGGGGCAGCGGGCGGCGGCGGAAAGCCGCATTGTGATCGCGGTGATCGGGCGCGACCGTCCGGGAATCATGGCCGGAGTGACGGCAGTGCTGGCACACCGCAATGCCAACATCCTGGATGTCAGCCAGACCATCATGAGCGATCTCTTCACGATGGTCATGCTCGTGGACATCAAGGGGATTTCGGGTGTCTTCGCTGAACTCAAGCGGGAGCTCGAGGAGCATGGGCAGAAGGAAGGCCTCTCCATCGTCGTTCAGCATGAGGAAATCTTCCGGGCCATGCACCGGGTGTAATGGGGAAAGCGAGCAGCGGCTATGGCGATCGGTTCCGAGGAAATCTTTGAGACGCTGGGGATGATTCATGCCCAGAAACTTGACATTCGAACGGTCACGATGGGGATCGACCTGCATGATTGCGCGGGGTCGGACATCCATAGCGTGGCCAGGAAAGCCGGCGACAAGGTCATGCGGCAGGCGGAGCGGCTGGTGTCCGTGGCCGAAAGCGTGGCGCAGGAGTACGGCATTCCCATCGTCAACAAGCGCGTGGCCGTGACGCCGGTCTCGTGGATTGCGGCCGCCTGTGACACGACGGACTACGTCCCGATCGCCCGGGCCCTGGACCGCGCGGCGCGCGAGTTGGGCATCGATTTCATCGGCGGGTTCTCGGCCCTGGCGCAGAAGGACCTGACCCGGGCCAGTGCCAACCTGATCCATTCCATTCCCCGGGCGCTGGCCGAGACCTCGCGGCTGTGTGCGTCGGTCAACATCGGCACCACGAAGGCCGGCATCAACATGGATGCCGTTGCCCTGATGGGCCGGGCGATGAAGGACACCGCCGAACTGACGGCGGACACCGCCGGCAGCGGCTGTGCCCGGCTGGTCGTGTTCTGCAATGCCGTCGAGGACAACCCGTTTATGGCGGGCGCCTTCTGCGGGGCGGGTGAGGGCGATTGCTCCCTTTCGGTGGGGATTTCGGGACCCGGCACGATACGGGCGGCCGTGCAGGCGCTGGGCCGCGATCTCGATCTGCAGACCGTGGCCGAGGAAATCAAACGCGTGGCGTTCAAGATCACCAGGGCGGGCGAACTGGTGGGGCGCAAGTGCGCGGCCAAGCTTGGGATCCCATTCAACATCATCGACCTGTCGCTGGCCCCGACCCCGGCGCCGGGTGATTCCGTGGCCGACATTCTGGAAGGCTTGGGGTTGGATCGTGTGGGCGGGCCGGGCACCACGGCGGCTTTGGCGCTGCTGAACGACGCCGTCAAACGCGGCGGAGCGATGGCGACGAGTCATGCCGGCGGTATGAGCGGCGCCTTCATTCCGGTCAGCGAGGACGCCACCATGGCCCGCCGTGCCGCGGAAGGCTTTTTGACCATTGAGAAGTTGGAAGCCATGACGGCAGTCTGCTCGGTGGGGCTCGACATGATCATTGTCCCCGGGGACACGACGCCGGAGACACTCAGCGGCATCATTGCCGATGAGGCCGCGATCGGGATGATCAACAAGAAGACCACCGCCGTCCGGATTATTCCCGCCCCGGGGCGAAAGGTGGGAGACTTTGTGGATTTTGGCGGATTGCTGGGCGGGGGTCCGGTGATGCCGGTCAATCAGAGTTCCTGTGCCGTGTTTATCCGGCGCGGCGGCCGGATTCCCGCGCCGCTGCAAGGCCTGAGCAATTGACACAGCGTTCCGGAAGAGGGGCGGACGGGGGGTCGGATGAGTGAGGAAGTTCGCATGGATAGCACGGCTTCGCCGGCATCAACACGCCCCCCCAGCCGGCGCGAGGACGTCTTCTCCCTGTTGGTCATTCTGGCGGTGACGGTCATTGCCTATGCGCCCCTGGTGGGCGGTGTCATCCGGTTGAGTACGCGGACCACGCAGGCGGTGAACGCTTTTCTGTTGTTGGGCTTTGCGTTTGCCGATGCCCTGATCACTGTCTGGAAGACTGACCGGTTTTACCCCTTCATCAACCTCCATGGACTGGTGTTGTTCACGCTCTCCTGTCTGGCGCTTGTTCTGGCGTCCGCCACCTGGCTATGGCCGCTGGCCATTCTGGGCTTGTGTCTGAACCTTGCCGCCCTGATCTCGTTCAGCTTTGGCCGGAGGGGAGTGGCGCCGTTCTATCCGGCTCTGGCGGGATTGGGCACCGCGGTCGCCATGCTGGTGTTCGTGCCGCAATTGGATGGTCAATTGCGGACCCTGGCGGCGCATTGTTCGTCCTGGCTGCTATCCGTGGTAGGAATTCAAGCGGATATCGTGGCCCGGAGCGATCCATTTCAGATTGTGCTGGTGGCGGAAAAAGGAGCCGGGGTGTTTGATGTCGCCACCGAGTGCAACGGGTTCGGCATCCTGTTATCGTCGGTCGTCCTGACGGTCATTCTCAGTGTGCGCCGTCATCATCGGTGGTACCTGGTTGCCGGGCTGCCGGTCGTTGCGCTCGCGACGGGGTTGGTGTTCAACACTGTCCGGATCGCGGCCATCGTGATGACCACCCTGCAGACGGATCTTGACTACGGGCTGATCCACGAGGGTCTGGGCTCGATAGTGTACGTGACCGCGCTGACGGCGGTTTACGCGGGAGTCAGATGGATCCCCTTCCGTGGTCCGGATTCGGCTCCCGCTACTTCGTCGTGCTGAAGTTTCCCGAATAGGTTCCGGTGCCGCCGGCGGTGGTGGCGGTCCCCTGGATGGAACCGGCAACGCGGTTGTTGACCACGGTGCCGAGGTACTGGATTTCGCCGGTCAGGCCGTCCTCCGCGACGGGGGCCACGAGCAGAAAGTTGGCCCCGGAGAGCCGGCCTTCGAGGTGCGCGCCCTCGCGCAGGGAATCGCTGGTCACGTTGCCGGCGCTGTCGATGGTGATGGCGACGGCGCGTGTTGAGCAGCTCGAGCTGCCGCCCGGGGGCTGGAAACAGGTCGTGGCGGTTCCGCTGTAGGTGCCCGCCATATTGGTCGTGGTGCCGGCCGGCGTGTCGTTGTCATCCCCTCCGCCGCCTCCGCCGCCCGAAAGGGCCAGGGCCGCCCCGCCCACCAGCAGCACTCCGCCGGCGATCAGGGCCGGCTTCTTCCAGGAGGACTTGCCGTCTTTGGGCGGCTCCGCCGCCGCCGCAGGCACGAGGGGGGCGACGAGGGCCGGTGCGGTCGCGGCGGACTGGGGACTCTTGAGATCAATCGTATACCAGGCGGTTTCCGCGGTGGCCTCAGAGGCATCGCGGGCCTCGATGTAGTAAAGAATCTGCTTGGGGCCCGCCGTCAGATCGGCGGGAATGGTGCCGGTGAACCAGCCGGTGCCCGATTCCCTCATGGCCGTCTTGTACGGCGCGGCATCGCGTGAGACGGCGTAGAACAAAACGACCTGCTTGATGGTCCGGGTTTCATTTGTGACATGGGCCCGCAGCACGATGCTCTGGCCGCGGATGCCCACGCCGACCGGCGCGTGCTCGATGACAAGCGTCTCGCCGGGTCCGGCGAACACGATCCCGGTAACGAGGCTGCTGACGAGCGCCATCAGAAGATAACGGAGGTTACTCAATAACATCTTGCACCTGACTGGGTTTGTATAAACAGCACCACCTGAAAAGTAGGGGTTTCAAGAACAAGACACAAGCGCGAATAAAGACCAACGTTCTCGCCATGCCGGTCTATTTATGGCACCTAATTCAGTCCTGAAGGAGATTCGTTATGAAAGTCGCCCAAGACATTCGCCCTATCAGTTATCAGGAACGGAACATCGGGTTCATGAGTTCCTGAGTTCCGGATTCAAATCCCCTGCAGCTGGGATGGACGTGGTGCGGGAAAAGAGCGGAACACTTCGCCAGCAACGGCAGCCAGGCTAGCGTTCGCCCGTCGGCTCGCTCAGCCTGTTCGCGTAGGGAGGAGATTGAGATTTATGAAAGCTAAGACATTTGATGATCAATTTGAAAAGGGCGACAACATCACCCGGCATCTGGATCTTTCCAAGGCCACTCGACCGGATTGCCAGCAAAAGCGGGTTAATGTCGATTTTCCGGTGTGGATGATTCATTCCCTCGACCGAGAGGCGCATCGGTTGGGCGTGACCCGACAATCTGTGATCAAGCTGTGGCTTGCCGAAAAGCTCAAAGATGCGGTGGCATGAAGACCCGAACCACGCCTTTCTCCATACGGTTTGCGCCGCTGGAGAAGGCTGACGTAGTGAAGAATGATGGCGACACGCACGTTCATCTGGTACTGGCCGCCAGGCACGACATCGTTGCGTTACTCGTTCCTTAAGGCCTCGGCCGGGGCGAGGCGGGCGGCGAGGCGGGCGGGCCAATAGCTGAAGCCGACGCCGAGGACCAGCCCGGAGGCGAGCGGAATGAGGAGGGCCAGCGGGTCGGGCTGCAACGGGAGGGGAATCCAGGGGGCCACCATGGCGAGCGAGCCCCATACGAGGGCGATGCCGGCGAGGGTCGCGGAGAGGGAGATCAACAGGGCCTCGCACATGAACAACATCCCGATGTCGGCGGGCGAGGCGCCGAGGGCACGGCGCAATCCGATCTCGGGAATACGCGTCTGCAACCGCGTGAGCAGAAGACTGGTCAAGGTGATGCCTCCCAATACCAGGCAGAGGAGGACGACCGTTCCGCCGGCCAAGGTGATCAACCGCTGGAACTGCAGCAGTCGCCGGACCAGGCTCTGCGGGGTGATCCAGGACAGCGACGCCACGGCCTGATCCGGCTGCCGCATCAGATTGCCGGCCTGCCGCCCCGCCTCGTCGAACCGGGCAGCCGAAAGCACCTTCACAAAAATCGCATCCAACGCAGGGTCGGGAAGCGCGTCTTCACGGGACCAATAGGCGGGGGCGCTCCAGGGAACCAGGAGCAGGCGGTCACCGGGAGCCACGGCGCGCTGGGTTTCGTCGGTCTCGATCTTGCCATGGTCGAGGTCCGCGATGCCGACCACCTTGAAGGGGATGTTGTGGAGGCGCACGTCGCGGCCTGGGACGAGGTCCATGGCCTGGGCCAGGGCCACGCTGGCCACGGCACAGCGGGCCCCTTCGCGAATATCGGCGGCATCGAGGGCGCGGCCCGCGATGAGGCGCCACGGCCGGACGCGGAGAAACTGCTCGTCAGTCGCCAGCACCACCGCACCGGCCCCCAGGCCCGCCGGCCCCCCCTCATGAAGCTGAAGTCCGGTCACGATCGTTCCGGGGAGATTGGCGGAGAGCAGTTCGACGTGCCGGCGGGAAAGCACCGCACCGGGTTGTTTGGCCGGATCGGAGCGGGGCTGGACCAGCCCGAACACATTGACGCCGAGTTCGCCGATCATCGCCCGGGTCCGGTGGTTGACCCCCCCGAGGATGGCCAGCAGCGCGACCAGGGCCGCCATCCCGATGGTGAGGCTGACAAACGCCAGTCCCACGCGGGCCGGTTCCGACCGCATCCCTTCCCCGATGTCGCGTATGAGAGCCCGCCATTGCATGTGGTTTATCCCGGTATCGGCGATTCGATCAACGTCCCGTTGCGGAACCCCAGGCAGCGGCTGCAATAGGTCAGCAGCGCCGGGTTATGGGTGGCCAGGAGAATGGTAATTCCGCGTCGGTTGAGGGTCTCGAAGCAGCGCATGACGCCATCGGCGGCGGTGTGGTCCAGGTTGCCGGTGGGCTCGTCAACGAGCAGGAGGTCGGGGGGCAGGGCCACGGCGCGCGCGATGGCCACCCGCTGCATTTCGCCGCCGGAGAGCAGCCGGGCGGGTTGTGCCGCATGGTGTTCGAGCCCCAGGTCCGCCAAGGCCTGCCGTGCCAGGCGCAACGCTTCCTCCCGCGGGGTGTCGAGATACCGGAAACGAAACAGGACATTCTCCAGGACGGTCCGGTGACTCAGCAGGCAGAAGCGCTGAAAGACCATGCCGACACGATGCTTGCGGAGCGCGTCCAGGGCCGGCCCATCCAGCGCCGAAAGCTCCTGCTGTCCCAACACAATGTGCCCTGTGGTGGGCCGATCCAGCAGCGCGGCAAGGTTCAGGAAGGTGGTCTTGCCGGAACCTGAAGGGCCGGTGACGGCCACAAAGTCTCCGGGATAGAGGGTCACATTCACGGCCTGAAGCACCGTCACCGGCGCGGTCGCGGTCGCGAAGGTCTTCGACACTCCGGTCATGGTCAGGATGGGTTGGCGCGGCGAGGTCATGGCGAAACGATCCGATCACCGGGCGCGACTCCCTCGAGCACCTCGAACCAGCGCTCATTACCGGGACCGAGTTTCAGCGGGCGGCGTTCGAGTCCCCGGGCGGAACGGAGGCTGCAGAACGGCGTGTCGCCTTCCCACTGGACGGCCCTTCGCGGGATCAGCACGGCGTCGGGGCGGTCGCCGGCGCTGATCTCCATGCGCAGCGACATGCCCGGCCGCAGCCGTGCGTCCTTCTGGTCGATCCGGATGGCGAGATGGAAGAACTTCTGCCAGAGCGGATAGCCCGGCCGCGATTGTGCCATCACCCCCAGGGTCTCGACGGTGCCCGCGAGGTGGCAATCGGGGTAGGCCAGCGGCGTGATCACGGTCTTCTGCCCCGGTTGGACCCGCGCGAGTTCGGATTCGGGGATGAACCCCTGCGCAATGAAGTCGGTCATATCCGGGAGGCAGAGGAACGGCTGGTTGGGGTAGACGGTATCCCCCACGCGGATGGTTCTGAATTCGTTGCCGACATGCAGGGGGAGATAGACGGCCAGGCCGCTCGAAGGCGCCGAGATCACGCAGTTGGAGAGCTGTTCCTGCGCCAGCGCTATCTGCTGACGGGCGGCCTCGAGATTGGCACGGGCCTGCGTGAGTCTGGCCGGGTGGAGATGCTCGTCCATCAGTTTGCCGCGCTGCCGGAGCTGCGCCTGCTTCGCCGCCAGGGTGGCGAGGCGGAGCGTCTGCTGCTCGATCTCGCGCGGGGAGACCAGTTTGCGGTCCGCCAGTTCGCGGGTGTCCACCAGAATCTGGCTTTCCGTATCGTACAGGTATTGCGCTTCGCCCAGTTGCACGGCGAGGTCCTGCTTCTCCAGGGGGAGTTCGGCGTTCTCCAGCGAGTCCATGACGGCTTCGGCGCGGGTCAGTTCGTTCCGCAGTTTGACAAGGTCGTTCTCGAGCTGGGAGGCGTCGAACCGCGCGAGCCGGTCGCCCTTGGTGACCTGGGTGCCTTCCGGAACAAGGTCGATCAGGGTGGCGCGCCCCTGGAATCGGGAAAGAATGGTTTCCACCCGGCGGGCTTCGAGGCTGCCCTCGACGGAGGTCGACAGGGCGAGCGGGCCTCGAACGACGACCGCTTCCTCGGCCGGTTGGTCAGGAGCCTGCGGGGCGGAGGGCCGGCACCCGCTGCCGAGAGTGGCGGCCAGGAGCAGGCAGAGGCCGCCGAGGGTCAGGAAAGAACGAACACTCATGATGAAGGCTCCACGGGTTTGGGTTTCAAGGCTTCCGGGGTTTCGGTGAGTGTCCCCATGGCACGCAGCAGGCGATATCCGGCCAGACACACCTGCGACCGTGTGGTCAGGATCTGGGTCTCCGCTTCGATGAACGCGTTTTCGGCGTCGGTCGCGGCGAAGTTGTCGCCGTGGCCCATTTCGAACAGCCGGTGCGCCAGTTCGGCGCGGGCCTGGGCCGCCTCGTGATTACGGCCGGCGATGGACAGTTCGGCGCGGGCCTTCCGATAGGCGGACGCCGCCTGCTGGACGTCACGGGTGATGGAGAGGGATTTGACGCGGATGACGGCTCTCGCCGACTGGACGTCCACCGCCGCCACCGCCACGGCGGTCTTGCCGCGGCGCTGCAGGAGGTTCATCTGTCCGGCGAGTCCCACCGTCCACAGTTGCTGGTCGAAATTGAGCGAGTCGGAAAAGCGGGAATCCTGGTCGTATTGCTCGCTGGAGGCGACGAGATCGAGATCGGGTTGAAGATTGCGGTGGGCGAGTTTTTCCTGGCGCCGGGAGGATCGATAGTCATCGATGGCCTGGGCATAGTCGAGGCGGTTGCTGAGCGCCGTCCGGACGAGCGCGTCCATGGACGGGATCTCCAGATCCGGGAGGGGCGCCGGAGTGAGGTCCGGTTCCTGGGCGGAGGAGCGGCCGAGCAACTCGGCCAGTTCGATCCAGGCGGAGACGGCTTCCTCCCGGTGCGTTTCCAGGCGTGCCTGGGCCTGGCCCCACTGCAACTCGATCCGCAAGGTGTCCACGCGCGACGCACGTCCCTGGCGTTCCCGGATCCGGGTCAGCTCGCGCAACTTGCCGGCGCGGTCGATCACGGAGTCGTCGCAGGCGATCTGCTTGCGGAGACGGATGATCGTTTCGAAGGCGCGGACGACGTCGACAATGAGATCCGCCTTCTGAAGCTCCCACCGGCGCGTTTCCGCCCGCCAGCGTTCGCCGGCGATCGTGATGCCTTCCTCGTTGACCTGTTTGCCGAAACGGCGGAACAACGGCTGGCGAAGGTCCACCCTGACGGCGGAACGCCAGTTTTCGTCAACGAACGAGGGGTAGCGGACGACTTCCGTGCCCAGCCCGACTTCCGTGCCCCACAGCAGCTTCTTTTCCGCCCGCAGGCCATACCGCCAGTCGGCCCCGTCATCGGTGGAGTTGACGTTTCCGTAGGGCGAGACCTCGACTCTGAACTCGTCCTTCGCGGCCTGTACGCCCAGACGGCTGCGGTCGATGCCGAGGGCGCCCTGGGCCAGGGCGACGTTATGCTGGAGGGCCAGCCCGATGGCGGTCTCGAGCGTGAGGGGATCATCGGCTGAGCAGGGGGTGGGGCTCGTCAGGGCGAGGGACAGAAGGACGAGAGCGAAGCGCAGGGAAGGCCAGTGTATCAGGGCAGGGAGGTGGAGTCCCGTCCTCACTGAAACCCTTTCTTCATCTGGGTTCGGTCGGGTATTTCCTTGAAATAGACCTTGTGCTTGAGCACGAGTTCCCACTGCTTGGCGTACTTCAGAAAAGCCCCGTAAGAGGCCATGAGGGCGATGGCCAACCCGTGCCGGCCATCCATGAATCCGCATTTGAGCAGATAGCCCTTGATGAAACGGAATACCGGATGGAGCAGCATGTCGCTCCAATGGAAACGATGGCCTTGAACGAACCGTTGCTGGGCCGTGATGGTTGAAAAGCGGTTGAGCGTATGAATGTGATCCGCCAAGTCGTCGTAGGTGTAGTGCCAGATCGGGTTTTTCAGGCGTTTGACGGCCCCGCGTACGATCACCTTGTCGTGGGGCTCCTCGCCCTCGGTCCGGCCGAAATCCTTTTTGAAGAGGCGCAGCTTGACGTCGGGATACCATTCGCCGTGGCGGATCCAGCGGCCGAGGTAGTAGACCTGGCGGGGGAATTCGTAACCCACATAGGGGCCATGTCCGGCCTCAAGAACCGCGAGGATCTCATCGCGCAGGGCGGGCGACATTTCCTCGTCTGAATCCATGAACAGCACCCACGGATGCTGGGCGAAGCCGCGCACCGTGTTGCGCTGACCGACATACCCCAGCCATTCGCGTTGAAACACTTTATCGGTGTAACGGCGGCAGATCTCCACCGTGTGATCCGTGCTGAAACTGTCGAGCACGATCAGTTCGTCACACCAGGTGAGGCTTTCCAGACAACGGCCGATTTTCTGCTCCTCATTGAAGCATAGAACACAGGCTGAAATCTTTTCCCGCATAGGTACACACTCGGAGCCATGTCAGACGATCAGGGTTCATTCACGGGGAGGGTCGCCGCCGGCACGTTGGTCGCCGCTGCCGCGGCGGGGACTGCCAACTCAACATCGGCAGGCAAATCCCGGGGTTGGATACGTTCGTCCTGAAGCGCCCCAAAGTAGTGGACTCGAACGACAAAGCCATGGTACTGGGCCGGCAACTCCTTGACGGCCTCAACAGTGGGGGCCACGTAGGAGGCTTCCAGTGTTTTTTCTTCCGTGGCACGCCAGGGCCCCTGGATGGTCAGCGGCATGGCGGGAACCTTGGCGCTGGTGGGAACGATCCTGCCGGTCTGCGGGTCCCGATCGTAGAAGCGGACGTCGACACGGACGGCGTCCGCTTCAATTTCCTTCTGTAATTCCGTGGCGACCAGGCGAAGATTAAGGAGGCGCATCTCCCGGTAGCGTTCGTTGTCGGGAAACTTGTTGATGCTGGCCTCGACGAGTTTGATGCGTCCGACGAAGGGGAAGACCAGTTCATCCCTGGCCCGGCCCAGCATCTTCAGTTTCTTCTCCGCCTGTTCCGCGAGGGGGGAGGCAGCCTTGGCCCGGTGCTGGATGTCGGTCCAGAGTGCCAGGGCCGGATCGAGTTTGCCCTGCTCCTCAAGCATGGCGGCGTGCGCGACGGAGGCCTCGAGAAAATCGGGTTTGATTTTTTCGATCGCCGCCAGGAGTTGTTCGGCCGCCTCGGGTCCTTTGTTGGTGGCCATGCTTTGGGCCTCGACCATCATATCCCTGACCCTGGATTCCAGAAGGGCGTTCGCCGCCTGCTCAAGTTCGCCCTGGGCGACGGCGATGGCATCCGCCACCACCTGGGTGGTCGAGGCAGCGGCGGGTACAGCGGAGGTTTCCATCGCTCCGGCCGAGGGCGGAGGCTCGGAGGGTTTGGCGGCCCGGGGTTCAACCGTTTTCACCTTAGTCGTATCGTTGGTGGGCGGCAGCGGCGCGGCGGCGGTGGGTTGGACCGGGATGGGTTCAACCGCAGTGTTGGTCGTGCTGCCCGGGGTGGCGGCAGGGCGGGCCGGGCCGGGGAGCGCTGCCGGGTACTTCGCTCGGGTCGTCAGGTTGGATCGAGCCGTGGCGGGTTTGACGGCCAATGGTGGTCTTGAAGGAAGGGCAGGTTGACACTGGTACATGGCGTACAACAGACTGATGACGACCACCGTCACGCCGCCTCTCACCAACCACTGTCTCAAACGGCGGGGCGTATCCTCTTCCTCTCCCTGAACTTCGGCTTGAACATAAGCCTGAACCAGAAAACGCGTATGGCCGACTTCAACCACATCGCCATGCTTGGGATGAACTTCACGCGTTTCCCGATTGTTGATGAGCAAGCGGTTCATGGAGCCGAGGTCGCGAATGAACAGCCCTTCCGGCTTGTGCGAGATCTCGGCATGAATCATGGCGATTTCGGGGTCGTCAAAGCGAATCTCGCAGGTCTCGGCTTTGCCGATGCGCATGGGCTCGCGGGTGACCGTTATGCGCTCGCCGCGCCGTTCACCGTTCAGGATGACAAGTCTGTAAATCATGGATTCGTCCCGCATAGTACATGACCGACCACCCGATGGGCAATTAAGGAGTGCGCGAACCGAAAGAACCTGGCTCATTTGTGGCGTCCAGAGCCAACTGAACCTTGATTTCCACCCCGAATCATGGCAGCATCGAGCCCAATCTTGCCACATTCAGTTAACATTGAGGTGCCTGAAATGACGATGTTGCTTGCTTCCCCGGCCCTTCCGCAAAGGCGTTCAGGGAAGGTCTTGTTGCTGGCAGGCCTCTGCCTGGCTGCCCGGGTGACGCATGCCCAGCCGCCCGCTATTACCAATATCCAGGCTATTGCAGGGGGGGTGTCTCTGGAATGGGCCGCCTCAGGCAGCCATTATATTGTGGCGCAGTCATCCGACCTTGTGACGGGGTCCTTTGACTATGTCGGCCAGGTGCTCGACCTGAATCGGGCCACGGTGACCGGTGCTTTGCCGACCGCGTTCTTCCGCGTGAGGGAAGTCACCGTGGTGGACGTGCCCGATCCCGTCTTGCACGAAGAGATCGCTGCCGCCATTGTCGCCAACAAGTATGATCCGCCGGAACTGATCTATGATCTTGATCTTACAGGGATTACCGAACTGAGGGCGGGCGGTCTGGGGATCAGTAACGGGGCCGGATTGGGCTGGTGTACGGGGTTGACCAATCTCGATCTGGCCACCAATGCGATCCCGGCTCTGGAGCTTGCCGGTTGCACCAACTTGCAGACCCTGTCCTGCCTGGACAACCGGGTGACGAACCTCGATGTCTCGGCGTGCGCCCGACTTGCCAGACTGGACTGTGGGCTCAACGCTCTCGCCAGCCTGAATCTCGGGCATTGCCCGGCGCTCACCGATCTCTACTGTGATTACAACCAACTGACGCAACTCACGGTGACGGGCTGTGCCGCCCTTGAGTTCATCCAATGCAACGACAATCACTTGAGCGTCCTGGAATGTTCCGGCTTGACCAACTTGGTGGAACTGATCTGCGGCAACAACCAACTCACGCAACTCGGCCTGGCCGATTGCGACCGGTTGACCTATGTCGAATGCTGGAAGAATGCACTGGCTGCACTGGATGTCTCCGGGCTTGTGAACTTGTCCTATCTGTACTGTTACGAGAATGACCTCTCCGATCTGAATGTCGCCGGCTGCACGAATCTTGTCTATCTGGGATGCGAGGATAACAGCCTG
>CAYOIT010000042.1:22728-31503 GCA_964404035.1 uncultured Verrucomicrobiota bacterium
GTGAGTTTCCCGTGGGACAATGATCTCAGCGCCCATGCCAGAACCAATCAACTGCCCTTGCTGACCAATACTTACCACGTGTCTGTCGGCTACTACTAGAGCAGGGGGACTGGCCTTGTCCCCGGGTGGCGAGAAGAAAGGCGGCAGGGGAACTGCCGCACTCCGAAGGTTGGCGCCAAGGTGCCAACAAAGCCGTTGGGATCCCTCCCCCAAAAAGAATGCCGCCCTTTCAGGCGGCATCTACTGATCCCTGTCGGGATGGGGTATCGGATCTCCGTTACGAAAGACGGAAGCGCTTCATGGCCCCGAGAGCCATGATCGCGCCGCCGAGCAGCAGGACGGTAACGCCACCGTCAGGGATTCTGCTGTTGTTGATGCCGTTGTATCCGATCGCCCCGCTATTGGGGGTATTATTGACGATTCGGAACGTCGTGGCCGAAGGTGGCTCTGTCGGCGAACCCGAACGCTTCTTTCCGTTCAGGCCTGCGGTCGGCGCAAGGGTCGAAGCGGGGAGTTCCGCAACACCGAAGATGTCTACGCGCAGGTCGTAAGGGGTCATGACGGCCATCGATCCGAGTTCCGTGCCCGTCAGAACGCCCAGATCGAGCCATACCCGGGCGGCCGCGTGATAGGCCTCAGGAAACACGATCCCATTCACTTCGCCGTTGCCGATACCTCTGATCTTCCCAAACCCGCAGTCAGCCGAGGACAGAAAGTCTCCCGCCGAGAAGTAGGCGGATAGCGTCTGGCTTCCGACGTTCAGGATAAAACTCATATCGGTGAGAGGCATGGTATCAGTTGAGAAGACGAACAGAACGGATTCGATACCACGCTGTCCGGGAGTGGGCCCTGCATAGAGAAGGGACGAATCACCACTGTTGACGGTGAGTGGGCCGGGCTCATAGAACGAGACCGGCGGAGGCGGACCATAGGACGCCGGCGGAGGCGCCGACGAACTGAGCGATTGAAGATCCGCCGCACCCAGCGGCCAACTGATCGTCGCTCCAATCGAACTCCCTGCTGCGAAACCCAGTGTTATGCATCCCAGAAGCCCTACGGCTGTTTGTTTTGCTGCGCGATTCATTTTCATCTTCCTTTCCTCCCATTCCTCATCTATCTGTCAGATCATCATCTCGTCATGCTTACATTAGCACGAACCATGCCGCTGACGACTTGATGACGTTGATGAATATGTAAAAGTCATAACATACTTATACTCATATTGTTGCAAACTGACTGAAATATGCGTAGCACACTCTTCAGTTGCTCAGAAATTGAAGAGTGTAAATATTTACGACGTTATTTGCAGGTGATCATAGTGTCTTGGCTATCTGAATAGATGGGGAGACGCCTCAGGCCTGATTCCGACCCATTGGCCTTCGTCGTTGTTTTCACCCGTTGCTTGACGTTGGGGCTCAAAAAGCAGTAAATGCCATTTATCTGATTGATCAAAAGAAAAGGGTTGATGAAACGTTCAGGGGAGGCGGGAGCATGAAGAAGCTTGAGATTGGGGTATTGGTTGGGTTGCGGGAGGATCCGGAGGCGGAAATCCGGAAAGTTGCCGATCTTGGCCTGAGAAGCTGCCAGGTGTGTTCATGGAACGCCGCCCTCTGGACAGACTCAATCGGGCACGCCTTGGTGGCGGCTTGCAGGAAACACAAAGTAAAGGTCTCAACGTTCTGGTCCGGTTACTCCGGGCCGGCGGTCTGGAATTTTATCGAAGGGCCCAGCACGATCGGGTTGGTGCCTGAAAAGTACCGTGCCACGCGTGTCGCCGAACTGAAGAAGGCAGCCACGTTCGCCTCGAAGTGCGGCATCCCCTCGATCACGACGCATGTCGGGTTCCTGCCGGAGGATCCCAATGATCCCCTCTACGTCGGAACTGTCAAGGCACTGAAATCGATTGTCAAACACTGCAAAGCGCGTGGCGTCGGCTTCTGGTTCGAAACCGGACAGGAGACTCCCGTCAATCTGTTGCGCACGATCGAGCGCATCGGCCTGGACAATGTGGGCATCAATCTGGACACGGCCAACCTGATCCTTTACGGCAAGGCCAACCCGGTCGATGCGCTGGACGTCTTCGGGCGTTACGTTCGGGATCTGCACGTTAAGGATGGCGTCTATCCCACCACAGGGGACAGCCTGGGCCACGAGACCCCCCTGGGCGAAGGCAAGGTGGACTTCAAGGCGGTCATCGGCAAACTGAAAGCCCTGGGGTACACGGGACCGTTGACCATCGAACGCGAGTGCAGCGGCGAGAAGCAGATCGCCGATATCAAGAAGGCGATCAAGCTGCTGACGCCATTGCGCTAAGAAGGAGAAGGATCATGTTCCGAGCGGGTGTGGCAGGCGTGGGAAATCTGGGCAAGGTTCATATCCAGAGCCTACAGAAGATGGCGGGCCAGGTCGTGATCACCGCGCTGGCGGATCCCGTTCCCGAACGGCGGGCCGGAAAGAATCTGAAGGCGGAGACGCTCAATATCGACCTCGATAACCAGCACGCGGTCAGCGTGGGTAACATCCATTCCCATGCGGACTACAGCGACCTGTGCACGGATGACGAGGTGGACGTGGTGTTGATCGCGATGCCCAGCGATCTGCACGCGCCCGCTGCCATTATGGCGCTGGAGCATGGCAAGCATGTCTTCACGGAAAAACCGATGGCTTTGACTGCCGCCGACTGCGGCCGGATGATCGACGCGGCGAAAGCCAATGATCGCACCCTGATGGTGGGACAGGTTTTGCGTTTCTGGCCGGCCTACATGGAAGCCGGCCGGGTGATGGCCTCCGGCCGTTACGGCCGGGTTCTGGCCGCCACGATGCGCCGCTACGGCACCCGCCCGAGCGGCTGGTTTGGCGAACAGGCGCGAAGCGGGGGCGTGAAGTTGGATCTCCATATTCACGATGTGGATGCCGCGCTCTGGTGGTGGGGCAAACCCGATGAGATCACTTCGCATACCTCGGGCACCACGGGCGGCGTCACCGCCGTGCTCAGCCACTGGCAGTACAAGACCGGCCTGGCGGTCCACCTGGAGGCGTTGTGGGATATCGGAACGCCCTTTGCGGCCGATTTCCGCCTGGTGATGGAGCAGGCCACCCTGGAATACAATATGTGTAACGGCAAGGGCTTGCTGCTCACCACCCGTGAAGGGACCCAGCCTGTCGAGATGAAGGCGCCGGAAGCTTCCCCCTATGGCGAGGAGGTCGCCTATTTCCTCCAGTGCGTGAAGGAACGCGCCGGCGTGGTGCGCTGTCCGCCAGAGGAGAGCGCGCTCGCGGTGCAATACGCCACGCTTTGAGCGCGCTCCCTGCGGAGGCTCAGGCTGGGATATCGGCCTCGGACAGGATGGCGCCCTGCTTCCGCAACTGGTTCTGCAGCAGGGTCACATCCAGTTGGCGCGGCGTGCAGTCGCTGTTCAGTGACAACGCCGCCGCCGTTCCTGCCGCCTCGCCCATGCCCATGCATGGGACCATCACTCTGATGGAGCCCAGGGCAATATGAGTGCAACTCACGCAGCGTCCCGCCGTCAGCAGGTTCTCCATGTTCCGGGGCAGCAGCACGCGGTAGGGGATGTGGTACTTGAATCCTGTGGGCGGCCGCCACACGGTGTGATCCATGCCCGGTCCGTCGATACAGTGAATATCCACGAAGAAGGAGCCATAGCAGATATTGTCGGCGAAGGTCTGCTGGCCCTTCACGTCGTTTTCCGTCAGCACATAATCGCCCATGATCCGGCGCGATTCGCGAATGCCGATCGTATTCGGCGTGGAGACCATATAGCAGGCCTCCATGCCCGGCACGTATTTCCGGTAGACCGCGATCGTTTCGTAAGCCTGCAGGCGGGCTTCCACGGTGGCCCGGGTCAGGTCTTCGGCCCGGGTGGAGTCGATGTGGATGACATGCGTGAAATTGACGCCCACCTGGTCGGGTCGGGTGGGGGTCCACCACCAGCCCATGACCGTCTTCTGGAAGGGCCGCATATCGCCATTCCGCTGCGCTTCCTCCCAGACTTCCTTCAGTTGATAGTTCTTCCGCCAGGCCAGGACTTTGGGCCAGTCCACTCCGCCGATGGTGAACATCAAGGTGACGGGCTGGCATTTGTGGTCTGACGGCCGGCCGATCTCGAAGGGGCAGCCCGCGTGAAAGGCCACGTCGCCGTCGCCGGTGGCATCCACGACGCGGCGGGCCCGGATGAGTTGCCGTCCATTCTTGTTCTGGATCACGGCCCCTGTGATGCGGCCCTCCCTGACGACGGCCTCGCTGAAGAACGTATGATAGAGAAACCCGAGCTTCGATTCCCCGGCCATCTGTTCCAGCAGCAGCTTCAAGCCTTCGACTTCGAACATGATCCCGTGGCTGTTGCGCGAACCGAACCCGCCCTCGACCACGCGGCGGGCCATTTCATCGGCGATGCCGCCCACGATCCGTCGGCCCGTGCCTTCCTCGTCGTATTTCGAGATGTGCCCGTGGCCGCCCGCGGTGGCCACGCCGCCGAGACAGTTGAACTGTTCGACGACGAGCGTGCGGGCGCCCAGTCGAGCGGCCGCCAACCCCGCTCCGAAACCGGCCGGGCCGCCCCCGACCACCAATACATCCACTTCGCCGGCAACCGGCAGTTGCTTGGTTTCTTCCTTGGTCATAAGGGTATCCTTGTCCTGAAGAGTTCTCCCACAGCCAGTGCGGCCGGCTTGGGCCGGCCCTGGAAATCGATGATCGAGGTATTGGCGGTACAGGGAAAGGCATCGTGGCCCATCCAGAGGATGATGCCGCCGCATTTCGGGAAGCGCTGCTTGCAGGCGCGCACGGCCAGCGTCAAGGCCTCCGTCTGTCGGGCCTGGCTCCAGTCCACATACTCCTCGAGCGACTCCGGCGCGCGTCCCTGTTCCTTGGTGAAATCGCTCCATTCCAGCCACCAGGCAAACCGGCGCCAGAGGGGATTGGCCATGGTGCCCGGCGTGACCGGCAAGGGGCCCGCATAGCGACGGATGAGCTCGGCCGGACTGGCACCGGGGGCGCCGACCTCGGACCGGAACAAGGCATCATCCTCATTCCAATAGGAGGTCCATTCCCCGGGCGTGGCGCCGGGCCCTTTCCAGGGTCCGTGCACATCCCAATGCAGCCCTTTGCCGAAATCGCACTGGCTGGCGTAGAACCGCGGACCGGACGCGGAGGAGGGCACGAACCGCCGGCCGGGATCTTCGCGGTTGACCAGGGCCTGCCAGCGCTGCATCAGCGGATGATCGAGACCGACCGGCTTGCCGACGCCGACCTTCCCTCCCTCCAGGCTGCCCTGGAGTTCGTTGCCGCCGCACCACATAAGGAGCGAGGCGTGATGCTGTCGTCGCACGATATACGACTCGGCGATCTGCACCAGCGTCTGCATGCTCGGTTCGTCCTCGTGGGGCCAGTTCTCATGGCCGGAGGAGCACAGGGGGAACTCCTGCCAGACGAGGAGACCATGCCGGTCGCAAAGATCGTAGAACGCGCTCGTTTCGAGGTAGGCGCCGCCCCAGACCCGGAAAAGGTTGCAGCCGAGCCGGACGTATTGCTCGATCAAATGCCGGTAGGCGTCAGGGGTGACGTCGGCGAACGTCGGCAGAATCGGGGTCCAGTCGATGCCTTGAAGAAAGACCGGCCGGCCGTTGACGACGCAGATCCACGGATCGGCGCCGGGCGGGGCGTCTGTGCAGTCCTTCCATACCACGTTCTTGAATCCGACGGTGTGTTCGCGGTGGTCGAGACGAGTTCCGGCCGCATCCAGTACCTCACAGGTGACCGAATAGAGGGTGCGGTCTCCTTCGCCATTGGGCCACCAGGGCGAGACGGGCAGGGCCGCCCACTCGACACCCTTGGCAAATTCCGCGGGCGAGAGGTCGGCGGCTTTCACGGTGGTCTGGCCTTTGCTCAGCGACAGGCGGATACGACAGGGGGTCCCGGCGGGGGTCTCGACGGCGCCCTTTAGCCAGAGCCGGCCGGTCTGTTGAGCCACGTCCCAGTCCGAGCGGCAGCGGAAGCCTGTAATCGCGGCTTCGTCGGTGACCGCGAGGGTAACCGGTTCCCAGGGGCCGATCTGGACGAGGCGCGGGATCCAGTCCCAGGTGTAGTTGAAACGCGGCTTCCACTCCTTCATTTGCGACGTGTAGCCGACCTGTCCCAGCCAGCGGGGTGGCAGGAAGAAGATGAGGTGCAGCTCGTTCCCGGTGGCCTGGACGTATGTGGTCAGGTCGAACGGGTAGGGAATGAAGGCGTTATCGAAGCTGCCGACCTGCTTTTTGTTGAACACGATAATCCCGTTGCCGTCGAGTCCCCCGCAATTCAGGACGAAGCGGCGGCCTTTCGTGAACCAGTCGTCGGGCAGCTTGACCGAGAACATCCAGTCGCGGTGTTCCACCCACTCGCAGGTTCGCGAGTGGAGTTCCTCGAACCAGTCGGGCAGCAGGCCGGCGGTTTTCAGGGCGGCTTGAACGGAGCCCGGAACGTGCGCCGGGATCGAGGCAATCTCAGGCTCCAGGGCGAACCCGAGCTCCATGGATTTTCCCGTCCACGAGGTGGGGACAAATCCGGCCACCGACCACTCCAGAGAACTCAAATCGAAATGCTGTGTCATAGGTACCATCCGCCTGTCAGGTCGATACAGGCGCGCAGAATATCATGGCCGTCAAATCCGAGACGACAGGGAAATTGATGCGGTCATCCAGATAAGGTATGGTTGTGGGTCAAATAGGAGAAACCATGCAAGGAACGCCGAAGGGATTGAGGTTGCAGATCGGGATTTTCGGCCGGCGAAATGTCGGCAAGTCCTCCCTGCTCAACGCCTTGACCCGCCAGCAGGTCTCGATCGTCTCGGAAACGGCCGGCACGACCACCGATCCGGTTGAGAAGGCCATGGAACTCCAGCCGATCGGCCCGGTCCTTTTTGTCGATACGGCCGGTATTGATGACGTGGGCGCCCTGGGTGAACTGCGCGTGGCCAAGACCATGGGGGTGGCCCAGCGGACCGACCTGGCCATCCTGGTCACGGATGACTGGCAGGATTACGAGCAACGGCTGATGGAGCTTTTCGGCGGGAAGAAAACGCCGGTGATCGTGGCGGCGTCGAAGAGCGATGTGCGCGGGGAGGGCCCCTTGGAGGAGTGCATCCGCGGCGCGGGAGCCCAGCACGTGGTGGGCGTCAGCGCGCTGACGGGGAACGGCATGGAGGCGCTGCGTCTGGCCATCATCGCGGCGACGCCGGATGACTATCTCAATGCTCCGAGCCTGATCGGCGATCTGGTGCCAGCCGGCGAACTGGTGATGCTCGTGGTGCCGATCGACATCGAGGCGCCCAAGGGACGTTTGATTCTGCCCCAGGTGCAGACCCTGCGCGACATTCTCGATCAGGATGGCTACGCCATGGTGGTGAAGGAGCGGGAACTCGCCGACGCCCTTGCCCGCCTGAAGCGCCCGCCCGCCCTGGTGGTGACGGACAGCCAGGAATTTCTCAAGGTCGTGGCCGACACGCCGCCCGAGATTCCGGTCACGGGGTTTTCCATCCTGTTCGCACGCTTCAAGGGTGACCTGGCCGAACTGGTGCGCGGCGCGGCGGCCATTGACCGGCTGAAGCCGGGCGACCGTGTGCTGGTGGCCGAGGCCTGCACCCACCATCCCACCGGCGAGGATATCGGCCGGGTGAAGATTCCGCGCTGGCTGGAGCAGTATGTGGGAGGGAAGCTGGAGATCGTCATCAAGGCGGGGTGCGAGTACCCCGCCGAGATCGCCGGTTTCAAGCTGATTGTCCACTGCGGGGCTTGTGTGTGGAACCGGCGGCAGATGCTGTCGCGGATCGAGCAGGCGCGGGCGAGCGGCGTCGCCATCACCAATTACGGGCTCACGATTGCGCACAGCCTGGGCATTCTGGACCGGGCCCTGAGCCCGTTCCCCTATGCCCGTGGGGTCTATGCGGAGGCCGTCAGCGCGAAGTAGTGCTCGACTTCACTGCCACGTAGACCGCAAATTTGTGGTAGCCATAGAAGGAGGCACGACATGCGGCAAGGAACGAACGAGGGTTGGGTTGGCATGCGCCCAGTCATCGCGTACGGAATGCTCTCGCTCACGCTTGTTGGGGCTGCCGCGTGGGGGTTGACGGCGGCGGCCGATAGATTCGTCGATGCCCGGCAGGCACGCTTGATCGAACGTCTGCAGGCCAATTGCGCGTTCACACCCGATGCGCTGGTTCAGCGGCTCCGCCTTGCCCAGGCGCAGTTCATTTCCATCGTCCCTCCCGACCCCGATCGCCCTCTGACCCAGTCCTGCGGCCTGATGGCCTTTGAACCCAAGTCCTTTCCTGAGGACTTTCTCAAGGGCCTCGTCTACGACGACAAAGACGGCATCCCATTCTACGCCCTAACGATAGAGGAAGACCCCACAACCCGCGACATCCGGATCCTCAACGCGGACGACGTGGTAATCTGCACGGTCAAAGCGCCGATCGCCTATGATACCCGCTGGCTGGTCCGCCTGTACCGTCCAGAAACCTATGACGCCAAATACACCGCCGCTTACCGTTCGCGCGTCGAAAGCCAATACGATCCCGCCCGCGTTCGCATCCATCTCCAACTCCTGCCCTCCGACTACATCGCGGCCTATGCGGAAATGGCTATTCCCACGCTGCAGGCCGCCGTCGAGACCTTCGGGCTGCAGCAGGAAGACACCCAGTTCCTCATGCGCTCGCCGCTGGCGACCAGCAACATCGTTTTTGACGCCATTTCCAGCGTCAGCACCGGGATCGAACTCCA
>CAYOIT010000043.1:0-31204 GCA_964404035.1 uncultured Verrucomicrobiota bacterium
ACTGCCGCCTTTCTTCCCGCCATCTGGGGACAAGGCGGCCGTCTTCCTGCCGCACTCCAAGGCGGGCTTCGCCCGCAAGACGGGCCCGCCGTTCTTCGGAGTTTGAACAGAAGCCGCGAAGGGCGCGCCAGAAATCTCCCGCAGGCGCGGCTTCTTCCGCGCCTGCCTTTGCGGCCTTCGCGACTTCTGTGAATACTCTTCCGGTCACCTGGAAGGTGGCCGCCCCCTCGACTTTCTTTGCGCTTTTCCTGGCCCACCCCCTGATCTACCATGCTGGGGTTCGCTCTTGGAATTGGCCCCGGCCCTACGGCGCGGTGGAGAGGAGAAGGACAGTATGACAGACGTTGGTCAGGACATTGAAACCATCCGCAAGCAATGGGGCGCCCGCCTGCTCATCCTCGGGCATCACTACCAGAACCCCTCGGTGCTGTGCCATGCGGATGTGATCGGCGACTCCCTGGAACTGGCCCGGAGCGCCGCCGCCAGCACCGCCGAACGCATTGTGTTCTGCGGCGTGCATTTCATGGCCGAATCGGCCGATATCCTCACCGCGCCCCATCAGATCGTCTACATGCCCGAAACCGGCGCCGGTTGTCCCATGGCCGACATGGCGGACGATTACCAGGTCGAGAAGGCATGGCGGTTTCTGGAACAGAACGGGGACCAGTACCTTCCCATCGTCTATGTGAACAGCACCGCCCGCGTGAAAGCCTTCTGCGGCCGCTACGGTGGAAGCGCCTGCACCTCCAGCAATGCGCCCAAAGTCTTCCAGTGGGCGCTCGATCGGAAGAAGAAGGTCTTCTTCCTGCCGGACATCCACCTGGGCACCAACAGCGCGCACGACCTGGGGATTCCGGATGACCGCATCGTCATCTACGACTATCGCCAACCCAACGGAGGACTGACCGCCGCCGATGTGGAGCGCGCCACCGTCATCGTCTGGGGCGGGTTCTGCCCCATCCACGTCGCCTTTACCGTGGAGCAGGTTCGGGAGATCAGGTCGCGCTGGCCGGAAGCGAAGATCATCGTTCACCCGGAGTCGCCCAAGGAGGTCGTGCGCCTGGTGGATGCGCATGGCTCCACGGCCCAGATCATCAAGTATGTTCAGAATGCGCCGGACGGGTCGACCCTCTTCGTGGGGACCGAATCGCAGCTCGTCCGACGGCTGGCCGAGGACCACAAGCACCGGCTGACGATCAACGTGTTGCACGCCTCGTTCTGCCCGAACATGGCCAAAACCAACGCCGCGAACCTGTTGCGCGTCGTGCGCGACTGGCCGGAGCGGAATGTCGTGCAGGTGCCGTCCAACCTGGCCGCAGAGGCCCGCCTCTGCCTGGAGCGAATGCTGGCCTTGTGAGCTCCGCCTTCAAACTCAGTGCGCCGTACACGCCGACCGGCGATCAACCCGAGGCGATCGCCTCGCTGTGCCGCGGCCTGGCCTCGGGCAGCCGTTTCCAGATTCTCGAAGGCGTGACCGGATCGGGCAAGACGTTCACCGTCGCCAATGTCATCGCCCGGCACGGCCGCCCCACCCTGGTCGTTTCCCACAACAAAACGCTGGCCGCCCAGCTTTACGCCGAGTTGAAGAGCTTCTTCCCGGACAACGCGGTGGAGTACTTTGTCAGCTATTACGATTACTATCAGCCCGAAGCCTACATTCCCCAGACCGACACCTACATCGAGAAGGATGCCTCGATCAACAAGGAGATCGAACGCCTCCGCCTCTCGGCCACCAACTCCCTGATGTCGCGCGAGGACGTGATCATCGTGGCCTCCGTCTCCTGCATCTACGGGTTGGGGTCGCCGGAGGATTACCGCGAGATGGTCGTCGCGCTCCGCGTCGGCGAAACCGCGGACCGTGACGAGCTGCTGAAGAAACTGGTGGATATCCAGTACACCCGGAACGACTACGCGCCCGAGCCGGGATCGTTCCGCGTCCGGGGAGACACCGTCGATGTCTTTCCCTCCTATTCGCAGAAGGGCGTGCGGCTGGACTTCTTCGGCGACACGCTGGAACGGGCCCAGACGTTCGATGCGGTCTCCGGCCATGCCGAGGGCCCGCTCGACCGCGTGCTGATCTCGCCCGCCACCCATTTCGTCATGCCGCACGAAAAGATCGGCGAGGCCATCGCCGGGATCATTGCCGAAATGGAGGACCGCATCCGGTGGTTCGAGGCGCAGGGCAAGCTGCTCGAAGCCCAGCGCATCAAGATGCGGACCATGTACGACGTGGAGATGCTCAAGGAGATCGGCTATTGCTCGGGCATCGAGAACTATTCGCGACACCTGAGCGGCCGCGCGCCCGGCTCGAAGCCCGCCACCCTGCTCAGCTATTTCTCCGGCGAGTTCCTGACCATTATCGACGAATCGCATGTCACCATTCCCCAGGTCCGCGGCATGTTCAACGGGGACCAGGCGCGCAAAAGCGTCCTGATCGAGCACGGGTTCCGCCTGCCCTCGGCGAAGGACAACCGTCCGCTGAACTTCGATGAATTCACCTCTACGGTGGGACAGGTCATTTTCACAACCGCCACGCCCGGCCCCTACGAACGCCAGATCTCGCCGCCGCCGGTCCCGCAGCTCATCCGGCCCACCGGGCTCGTGGACCCGATCATCATGGTGCGCCCGCTCCAGAACCAGATTGACGACGTGATGGAAGAGATCCGCGCGCATGCGGAGCGCCAGGAACGCGTCCTGGTGACCACCCTCACCAAGCGCACCGCCGAAGACCTGGCCGAGTATCTGCGTTCGGTAGGCATCAAGGCGCGTTACCTGCACGCCGATATCCAGACCATCGAACGCGTCGAGATCCTGCGCAGCCTGCGCAAGGCCGATTTCGACTGCCTGATCGGCATCAACCTGCTGCGCGAGGGACTCGACCTGCCCGAGGTGTCCCTGGTCGCCATCCTCGATGCCGACAAGGAGGGTTTCCTGCGATCGGAGACCTCGCTGATCCAGACGGCGGGCCGCGCGGCGCGGCATCTCAACGGCAAGGTCATCCTGTATGCCGACAACATCACCGAGTCCATGCGCCGCATGATCGCGGTGACGGAACAGCGCCGCGAACGGCAGCTGGCCTACAACAAGCATCATCACATCACGCCCACCAGCATCCAGAAGAGCATTCAGGAAAGCCTGGTCATCGAATACAAGGGGCGTGAGATTGAGAATCTGGTCGCCAAGGAGAGTGGGGTCGATTACGACGTCCACGCCACGCTGCGCGAAATGGAGGCGGAGATGCTGGAGGCCGCCGAAGTCCTGGAGTTCGAGCGCGCCGCCCTCTTGCGCGACCAGATCAAGGAACTCCGGGTGGCCGCGGGCCTGCCGGTCGAACTGGCGGCGAAGGTTGAGCCGCCCAAGAAAGCCGCGAAGACCCGCTATCCCGCCGCCCGCCGGAAATCGAGCCGGTAAGTTGTGCGGAGGCACGCGGAGTCCAATTGGAGCCGACGGACCGAGGCGAACGCCAGTAGGGCGGGCGCTACGTCGCCCGCCCCGGCCGGCGGCGTAGCGCCGGCCGTACTGCGCCCCAGCCCAAGCCAGTGGAGATTAAGATTAGGACAAAACCCCGTGGAGCTCACTTGCGCTCGATGTGCGTCAGCCCTGCGATCGCCTCGGCTACTTTGGCGGGATCGGCCAGGGTGTTCCGGCAGGGACCTTCCGGCGTGGTATTGGTAATGGCCAGGACGGGTTTGGGGAATGCGGCCAGAATGCCGAAGGCCAGCTCCTTCTCGCACGCCACCGCCACCACGGCCTTGATCTCTTTCCGGCGCGTGTGCACCAGCGCCTGCCGGCCGCCCCCCACGACGCACGCCACCACGCCGAAGTCATCCCGCAGCTTGGACAGCGCCGCCAGGCTGCATTGTCCGCAGCGGCGGCATTCATCCAGATTATGCACCACGTTCTGTGGGCACGAATCCCTGTGCAGGCAGTGCGGCAGGAGCAGCAGCAACTGCCCCGGCGCGACGCCCTTCACGCGCCACCTTACCCAGCGGTTATTAAGATCTATCAGCAGGCGCAATAGCATCAGGATCACCCATCCAGCGCATCGATTCGTTAGCGCTTCTTTTTTCAGCGCCTATTGTATAGGGTTAGCCTTGTCAGCACCAAGATGAAAGGGACCCCTCAAGATGAGCCTGTCACCCAAGCATATTGTCATTGTCGGCGCCGGCCCGGGTGGACTCACCTGCGCCATGATTCTGGCGCACCGCGGGTTCAAGGTCACGGTCATCGAGGAAAAGCCCGCGGTGGGGGGGCGTAACGCCGCGCTCCGCCTCGGCCCCTACACGTTCGATACCGGCCCCACCTTCCTGATGCTCAAGGAGATCCTGGACCAGGTCTTCCACGAGTCCGGCACCCCGGCCGAGAACGTTCTGGAATTCAAGCGCCTCGATCCCATGTACCGGCTGCAGTACACCGACAAGCAGATGCTCATGACCAATGATCCCCTCCGCATGAAAGCGGAGATCGAGCGCTGCTTTCCCGGCCAGTCGAGCCATTATGACCGCTTCTTCGCCCGTGAAAAGGCACGGTTCGAGTACCTCTTCCCCTGCCTCCAGAAGTCCTATCACCGGCCTTCGGATCTCGTCTGCCGCGAAATGCGCCGGGCCCTTCCCCATCTCGCCCTGACCCGGAAGCTTTACGACGTGATGTTCGACTATTTCGGCAATCAGGAGCTCGCCCTCTCGTTCACCTTTCAGGCCAAGTACCTGGGCATGTCCCCCTGGGAATGTCCCGGCGTGTTCGCCATGATCGCCTACATCGAGCATGCCTTCGGCATCTACCACACGACCGGCGGACTGAGCCGCATCTCCGAGGAGATGGCCGCCGTCGCAAAGCGGAACGGGGCCGTGATCCGCCTGGGCACGCCCGTCAAACGCCTGCTCATCGAGAACCGCGTGGTCCGGGGCGTCGAGCTCGCCGACGGCGAGAAGGTGGCCGCCGATGACGTGGTGATC
Organism: uncultured Verrucomicrobiota bacterium; assembly: GCA_964404035.1. Taxonomy (GTDB): domain Bacteria; phylum Verrucomicrobiota; class Kiritimatiellia; order CAIKKV01; family CAITUY01; genus CAMBRF01. Next base: position 4,956 of record CAYOIT010000043.1, read on the forward strand.
AATGCCGACTTCGCCCATGCCATGAACACGCTGATCGAACCCGGCATCCTGCGAAAATACACCCCGCAAAAGCTGCGCAAGATGAAGTATTCCTGTTCGACCTTCATGCTCTACCTGGGCCTGGACACCTGTTACCCGGTTCCTCATCATTCCATCGCCTTCGCCCGCAACTATCGCGGGAACGTCGATGACATTTTCGCCGGCCGTAAGCCCGGCGCCGACACATCCTTCTATGTCCGCAACGCCAGCCTAACCGATCCCACCCTCGCGCCGCCCGGGCATTCGGCCGTCTACGTTCTGGTCCCGGTCGCCAACAACCGGAGCGGCATCGACTGGTCGACCGACCGCGCCGCCTTCCGGGAGACGGTTCTGGACCGGATCGAGGAGCGGACCGAGATGAAGGGCCTCCGCCGTCATATCGTGAGCGAGAAGGTGATTACGCCGCAGGATTGGGAAGACGAGCATCACGTCTACCTCGGCGCCACGTTCAACCTGGCGCACTCGATCGGCCAGATGATCTATTTCCGTCCGCGAAACCGGTTCGAGGAGCTGGATCGCTGCTATCTGGTCGGCGGAGGAACCCATCCCGGCAGCGGCCTGCCCACCATCTATGAATCCGGGCGCATCACCGCCAACCTGCTGTCGCGTTACCACAACGTCTCCTTTGTCTCGGGAAACCTCGTCGTATGAAAACCGCCGAGCAGACTCGAACGATCATCCTGGCCTCGCCCCACGGCTTCTGCGCCGGCGTGGAACGGGCGGTGGCGATGGCCGAGGCCCTGCTGGTGAAGTACCCCAAGCCCGTCTACTGCCTGCGCCAGATCGTGCATAACCGCCAGGTGATCGACGCCCTGACCGCGAAGGGCATGGTCTTTGTGCAGGACATCAGCGAGATCCCCCACGGGGGCACGGTGCTCTTCAGCGCGCACGGCCTCTCGCCCGGCACGCGCGACGCGGCCCGCCAGCGGGGGCTGCACGCCATTGATGCCACCTGCCCGTTTGTGACCAAGGTCCACCATGAAGTGCGCCGCTACGGCAGCCAGGGGTTCTCGGTGCTCCTGGTCGGCGATCGCCATCACGATGAGATCGTCGGCGTCGCCAGCGAGTCGCCGGAGCATGTGACCATCATCGAAACCGAGGCCGAGGCGGAAACCGTGACGGTCCCGGACCCGGACGAAGTAGCGGTGATGACCCAGACCACGCTCAGCCTGGACGAACTGGCTCACATTCTGACGATCCTGCGCCGCCGGTTCCCCGCCTTGAAGACCCCTTCCGAGATGGATATCTGCTATGCGACCCGGAACCGGCAGCAGGCGGTGAAGCAACTGGCCGGCAACGTGGAGGCCTTCATCATTCTGGGCTCCGAGAGCAGCTCCAACTCCAACCGGCTGGCCAAGGTGGCTCAGTCCGAAGGGTGCCCCGGCCATCTGGTCAGTTCCCTGGAGAGACTGGCCACCGTACCCCTGGACGAGGTGACCCGGCTGGGACTCACCGCGGGCGCCTCCACGCCGGAACACTTTGTGAAGGCTGCCATCGTGCAGCTGCAGACCCGCGGCTTTGACCGCGTCGAAGAGTTCACGGCCGTGAAAGAGGACACGCACTTCACTCTGCCGTAGGCACGGCGGCCACCCGCCTCATGCGCACGATCACGGGCGACCCCCAGCGTCCCGTCAGCCCGATCCCCCGGAAGAACCCTTCCATCGCCGCCGACAGGCTCCGGCAGTGCAGAAGACGATGCAGGACGAGCGGCAGGAAGAACTGGGGAACGCGGCAGTCGGGGGCAAAGCCATGGCGGCGAAACTCCGCATTCACTTCCGCGTGCGTAAAGGGGCGCCACGGACGCGTATTGCCCTCGAGTTTCTTCTTCGCATCGAAGAGCGCCGGCGCCAGGGCATGCAACCCCTCGTTCGCCGGGTAATCCACGATCACCGACTCACGCGCGACGCGGCAGAGTTCCTGGATCAGCGTCGGCCACGCGGCGCAATGCGTCATCAGCCGGAACGAGATCGCGGTGTCGAAAGACTGGTCGGGAAAAGGCAACGCGATGACATTCCCGACCGTGAACCGGCAGCACCCGCTGTCCACGACCTCCGCAATCCGCTGACGGCAGGAGGCGGCGCTGCCCAGTACCGTGACGTCATACCCGCGGCGACAGAGGGGCACCGCCAACTGGCCATGGCCTCCGCCCACATCGAGAATGGTGGTCTTTTCAGGGGCGGCCAGCAGGGACAGCGTGACGCGTTCCTGCACGGCCAGCATCCAGGCGCCGGTGCCGCCGGCGAACCGTGCCGCGTAGCCCTCCGAAGAGGTTTCGATGTCGGCCGTTTCGAGGACAGGGGCCGGTATGACGGGGGAGGGTTGGTCACTCATAGGGCAGCCACTTGAGAACGCTCTGGATCTGCTGATCCCAATACGCCCAGCTATGATTGCCGCCATCCTGCCGCCAGGTGACCGGCAACTTCAACCTGCGGGCCAAGCGGCGAAAGCGCAGGTTATCCTGCCAGAGAAAATCCTGAGTCCCGCAATACTGGTAGAGCTTGGGGATCGGTTTCCCGGACGCGGCCAGCCGTCGCGCCAGGAAGAACAGGTCCGCCTCCGTATCCTTCAGGGTGGCCTCCCTGCCGAAGATGCCTTCCTTCTCCACCGGGCTCAGAGGGCCGGCCTCGTGCAGTCCCGCCAGGTCGAGTGCCCCCGAGAAACTGGCGGCCGCGGCGAACCGATGGGGTTGCGCCAGGGCGAGGCGCAACGCGCCATACCCGCCCATGGAAAGCCCGGCCACAAAGGTGTCCTCCCGCCGGTTCGACACGGGAAAGAATTGCCCCACCAGGTGCGGAAGCTCTTCGCTGATAAACGTCCAATAACGGGGTCCCGAGGCCATGTCCTGGTACATGCTGCGGGCCACGGCCGGCATGACCACCGCCACGCCACGTTCCGCGGCATACCGTTCGATCGAGGTGCGCCGCAGCCAGATCGTGTGGTCGTCCGACAAGCCGTGCAGCAGGTACAGCACGGGGCATTTCCCGCGGCGCCGCCGGTTCTGCATGCCGATTTGTCCCGCCGTCTGTTGCGGCAGAATCACATACATCGCCGAGGATAGCCCCAGCGATTCCGAAAAGAAGTGACAGTCAATAAAGGCCATGGGACGGCTTCTTTCTCTTCTGCATGGGTGATGAGATACGCGCCGGATATTCTGCTGTTCAATTTCACCTGTCAATCTTCGACACTCAGGCAACGGTGACTGGGCGCCTCTGTGATTCGGTGCAGGCCTTTTCCTCTGTAGTCGCCCCGCTCTGTCTAGGCGGATTGCCCGTCTGGACTGCGAGCGTTCGCGAGCCTTTGGAGGGCGGCAGTTCGTTACTGCCGCCTTGGGCCCGGTCGTGCAGGCAGAAAGGCGGCAGCCGGGAACTGCCGCAATCCAAAGGTTGGCGCTGATGCGCCAACGGGCTCTGTCAGAGGGGGATGCCGAAGCAGGGCTGATTCATCCTGAGTGGTAACTCGTTGAGGCGGAAGGGCCCAGCCCCCGGTGTTCTTGACGAACCTCCGACGATCTGCTTGCATGAGTCCTTCTGACACCTATTATGAAAACTGCTGTCTATATTCTCATGGCCTTGCTGGTCGGAATGGTGCTCGGGAGTCTGCCCATCAAGGGCGACCTTCGTGGCGCCCGTAGTGAAATTGAGGAACTCAAGAAGAAGCTGGCGAGCCGCAACACGGGTTCCGACAGCCTTACCGGCATCAACTCCATCCTCCGGATTCCCGCCAAAACTGCTCCCGCTCAGCAGCGTAATGCCGGACGTGCCCACTCGCGGACGCACATTGCCACGAGTTCGGACACCGATACGGAGTCGGTCGAGACCACGGGTTCCCTTTCTGTCGCCACGGCTCCCGAGTCCACTTCCGGCCCCTCTGCCACCAATCTGAACCAGATGCTGGAGACCGCCTCCGCCGTGTGGAAGACCCGTACCGATCTCGCCCGCGACAGCTTCGTCGCCAATGTGGCCGCCACGCCTGACCAGGTCGCGACCTTTGACGTGGTCATGGCCGCCATGAATATCCGCCTCAGCAACAGCATCCGCACCTGGGTGGATTTCGCCCAACAGGAAAAAGACATCACGCCGGAGACCGGCATCAAGATCATGAACGACCTGAGCAGTTCCCTCGTCCTGACCTACAACGATCTCGATCGCACCATGCCCGGGGGCTGGCGCACAAACGCCGGTCCCAAGTTCCAGGTGTTCGATTTCATCAATCCGGATGTGGCCAAACCGCTCACGGAGGTTGAAGGACTTTTCAAGGGAAGGGATCATCATCGGGAGGTCGCCTGGGACGAGGACGATGAGGACGAGGAGTCCACCCCTTCAGATCCATCTGACCCCATCATTGTCGAACGCACCCGATGAGCCGCGCCCTCCGAACAGTCGCCCTGGTCGCGCGGCACGAGTTGACGGACTCCGTCAGGAGCCGCCGCGTGCTGGTTCTGGTTTTGCTCTACCTGGCCGGCTCGATTGCCGCCACGGCGATCTTCATCACCGTGCTTCAGAAGATCGAGGGGCAGCTGGTCACCACGCTCGGCGTGGCCCCGTCCGGCCAGACCGGCAATGTCACGGCAACGCTCTGGAAATCGAACGCTTTTCGCGAAATCCTCATCCACCTGATCGGCGACCGGGCTCTGGCGAAAAGCCTGCTCTCCGTGCCTCCGCTCGCGTTGTTCTACGGGTGGCTGTCCTTCGCCTTCGCCCCCCTGCTGATCATGCTGACGTCTTCCACCCGCGTCTCGGAGGAAATCTGGAGCGGCTCGGCGCGCTTTGTCCTTTTCCGCATCTCGCGTCTTCACTGGATCTTCGGAAAGTTCGCGGGGCAGGCGGTGCAACTGCTGGCGGCGCTCCTGTTGAGCGCGGCCGGCGCCTGGGTCACCGGCCTTCTTCGCATGCACTCCTTTGAACCGCTGGCCTCGGCCCAGGCCATGCTGCTGTTTTCCGTCAAGGCGTGGATCTACTCACTCGCCTTTCTCGGGCTCGCCACGGCCATCTCGCAGCTCTGCGCCGGGCCGAACCTGGCCGTGGTGTTCGGTTTCCTCGCCCTGATCGGCATGACCATCGTCGCGGCGGTCTCCGAGCATTTTGCCGGCGATGGCCTGCGCCGCCTGTGGGATGCCGTCAACATCCTGACGCCTGAATCGCACCGCATGGATCTCTGGTGGGGGGATCTTTCCCACTTCGTCCCGGCCACCGTGTTCCTGGTGACTCTGGCGGTGCTCTACCTGCTCGCCGGCTATGCGCGCTTTGCCCGGAGGAACCTGTGACCGCGGCCCTGGAGCTTAAAGGTGTGGCCAAGAGTTACGGCCGGATTCGCGCGCTGGACGGGCTGGATCTCTCGGTTCCTCAAGGCTCGATCTTCGGGCTCGTCGGCAGCAACGGCGCGGGCAAGACCACCGCCATGACGGTCAGCGCCGGATTGCTTCGGCTTTCGGCCGGCCAGATCAGCCTGTTTGGCGAGGGCCCGTTCGACGCGGAGCGCCATGCGGGCCGGATCGCCCTACTGCCGCAGGACTCCCGGTTTCCGCCGCACGCCACGGTGGCGGGGCTCCTCCGCTATTATGGACAATTGCAGGGCGTCGGAGCGACCGAGTTGGAGGCCTCCATTGAAAGCCTGCTGGAGTGGGTGCACCTGCAAGACCGCCGTAACTCAGCCGTGAAGACCCTCTCCCACGGCATGAACCGCCGCCTGGCGATTGCCCAGGCCTTCCTCGGTTCGCCGGAACTGGTGCTCCTGGACGAGCCGCTCAACGGACTCGACCCCGTGGAGGCGGCCAGGGTTCGTGACGCCATCCTGGATCGCCGCGGGCATCAGGCCGTGGTGATCAGTTCCCACCATCTGGCCGATATCGAAACCCTGTGCGACACCGTGGCCTTTATCGAGAAGGGACGGCTCGTCCGCCAGGATACGATGGAGGCCATCACCCTGCAACGCCACCGCATCACCTACGCGCTTTCGGCAGGCTCGGTGGTTCCCCTGCAGGCGCTGACCGCGGCCCTGCCCGAGGTGGCGTGGGCGACCGCGGCGGAGGGCACGACGCTCACGGCCACGTTCCCCCCGCGCTATACCGCGGAGGAACTGAATGCCCGGGTGCTGGGCCTGCTCCTGGGCGCCGGCGTGGGCCTCCTTGAAGTCCGGCGCGGCTCCGACCTGGAGACCGAATACCTGCGCCTTCATTCCGTTCCCCCACCCCCGCTGCCGTGAGTCAGAACACGGATTCCGGCACGTAGTAGTCTTTGGCGTTCTCCGGTGTCACCAGTTCCGACTGCAGGATGACTTTCGAGGGGATCTTTCTCTGGTAGAAACCGGGCAACGCTTCGCCCTTGAGGGACATGACCGCGAGGCTGATGGCTGAACCGACCATGGAAGGCGGGTACGTCACGTCGGCCGGAACCAGCGGGTCCTTGTCCATCACCTTCTTGATGATGTCCTTGTTTCCGGCCCCGCCCACGAAGAACTTGATGTCCTTGCGTCCGGACTCCTTGTAAGCCTGCAGCACCCCTTTCAAGACGTCATCGTCCTGCGCCCATACGGCGTCGATCTTCTTGTGCTTCTGCAGGTAGTTTTCCATGATCTCCAAGCCCTTCTGCGTCTGCCAGTAGGCCGGCTGCGAATCGAGAATCCGGATCCTGGGGTAGCCGCGCAGCACTTCCTTGAACGCCTCGACGCGCTCGGTGTTGATCACGCAGGGAATGCCTTCCAGGACCACAATCTCGCCTTCGCCGTTCAGTTTCTTCGCCAGGTATTCGCCCGAGACGCGACCCAGGCCCGGATTATCGCCGGCCACATAGATGTCCGCCAGGGGTTTGGTCAGTCCCCGATCCACGACCACGAGTTGGATCCCCGCTTCCTTGACTTTCTGACACACGGGGGTGAGCGGTGCGGAGTCGTGAGGCAGGATGACCAGCCCCTGGATGCCTTTGACCATCAGGTCCTCGACCTGGCTGATCTGTTCGGCCGGATTGGCGGCCGTCACCAGCACGAATTTCACGGAGGGATCCTTCTTGCTCCAGTCGTCGATGGCTTTCCTGGCGTACCAGACCACTCCACCGGTCCAGCCATGATCGGCGGACGGGATCGAGACGCCGATCTTGATCTCGCCGGCCAGGACGGAAAACGCCACACCGGTTACCGCCAGGACTCCAACCCACTGTTTCACTGATTTCTTGAGCATCGCCGCCCTCCTTAATGAAATGGTGACATCGTCTTGGAACACGATAACGGTAAGGAATCGGCCCGACCGGATCAAGCCGGAAGCTTAGCCCATCCCCGGCGGGGGGCCTGTGACCTCCGTGGAGATTTCTCGCCGTGATAAAGCGGAGATTCAATCGGGAACTCAGGAAATCAGGAATGGATGAGGGATCTTTTTGCCCTGAGTTCCTGAGTTCCAGATTCCATTTCTTCTAAGGGTGTTTCCGCTGGATCAGCACGGCGGCGATGATCACGGCGCCCTTCACGGCGCCTTGGAGATAGGGCGAGACTTCCCACATGTTCAGCATGTTGTTGACGATGCCCAGGATCACCGCGCCGACCAGGGTCCCGAACACGCTGCCGCTGCCGCCGGACAGCGAGGTGCCGCCGATGATCGTCACCGCAATGGCATCCAACTCATAATTGGCGCCGGCATTCGAGGAGCTGATGGAGTTCATCCGCGACGACAGCAGGACGGCGGTAATGCCGACGGTCAGCCCGACCATCAGGTGGGTCATGAACCGGATGGCCGACACATTGATCGCCGAGTAGCGCGCCACGCGTTCGTTCGCCCCCACGGCGCAGACATAGCGCCCGAACGGGGTGTGGTTGAGGATGATCGCAAAGAGCCCCGTCAGCGCCAGGAACACCCAGACCGGGATCGGAACTCCCAGCCACGTGCCCATGCCGAGGGAGGCATAGAGCTCACTGCCGGATTGGTACTCGCCCGCCGACTTGAATTGCAGGGTCAGCGAACGGAAGATGGCCATGGTCCCGAGCGTGGCGATAAAGGGGGCGACGCGGCCCCGGGTGACCAGGAGACCGTTCACGGCGCCGCCGGCCGCCCCCACGGCCAAGGCCGACAGCAACGCCATCGCGACCGCGCCCCAGCCGCCCCCGAACTGATTCAACGTCAGGATGGCCATCCCGCCGGCCAGTGCCGTCAGCGAGCCGACGGAGAGATCGATCCCGCCCGCGATGATCACGAACGTCATACCCAGTCCGATAATCCCGGTGTAGGAAACCTGCCGCATGATGTTCAGCAGGTTTTGGGGCTTGAGAAAATGCTCACTGGTCAGGGCGGAAACGGTAAAGAGAAGGGCCAGCGCCAGTAACGGCCCGTATTTCTCGACATTGAGGCGATACCGCCGATCTTTCATGTTCCGCTTTCCCTCCTTGGATGGCCCTGCGCCGGTCCGGCGGGGCTTGGTCCCGCCACCCCGGTGGCGAGCAGCATGATGCGTTCTTCGTTGATATCGGCTCCTTCCAGAAGCCCCACAAGCTGTCCCTCCCTCATCACCGCCACGCGATGTGAGAGGCCGATGATTTCCTCGAGATCCGACGAGATCAGGAGACAGGCTATGCCGTCGCGCAGCAACCCCTGGATGAAGGCATAGATTTCCCCCTTGGCGTTGACGTCGATGCCCCGGGTGGGTTCGTCGAAAATGAAAATCCCCGGCTTGGGATCCAGTCCCTTGGCCAGGGCGACTTTCTGCTGATTCCCTCCGCTCAGGAATTCCAGCGGCGTGTCCAGCGAATCGGTTTTGATGTTGAACGCCTCCCGATAGCGGGCGGCTGCGGCCCGCTCCTCGCGCCGGCGGGTCAGCACGCGACCGTAGTGCGCCAGGGAAATCAGCGTGGTGTTGTTCACCACACTCAAGGCGGTCAGGATCCCGGCGCCCTGCCGGTCTTCCGGAAGATAAGCCAGACCGTGGGTGACGGCGTCACGGGGGCAGCGGATGGTGATGGGGCTTCCGTCAAGAAGCACCGTGCCCCGTAACGGCTTGCGGATCCCCATGATCGCCTCCGCCATTTCGGTGCGACCGGCGCCCATCAACCCCGCAAACCCGAGAATCTCGCCCTGCCGGAGCACGAACCCGACGTCCTTGACGAGCCCGGCGACCGACAGGTTGCGAACTTCCATCACGGTCTCCCGACCGGGCGTCCGCTTGTCCGGGAAGAGCTGGTTCATCTCGCGCCCCACCATACGCAGGGCCATCTCGTGTTCGGTCAGGTCGGCCGCCGGCGTGCGGCTGATGAATTCACCATCGCGAAGCACCATGACCTCATCGCAGATGGACTTCACTTCGCGCAGTTTGTGCGAGACATAGATGATGGCGGTCCCGTTATCCCGCAGCCGGCGCATCAGGGCAAACAGGACGTCAACCTCGTCGGGCGTCAGCACGGTGGTGGGTTCATCCATGATCAGCAGCCGGCAGTGGTCGACGATGGCCTTCGCGATCTCGACCAACTGTTTCCCGGCCACGTTCAGCTCCTGAATCCGATCGTCGGGCTGAATGGTTGAGCCCAGGCCTTCAAGAAGCGCGGCCGCCTTGCGTCGCATGGCGGCCGCATCGAGGAAGAGGCCGGCACGCCGGATCTCGCGCCCGAGAAAGATGTTCTCGCGCACGCTGAGCGTGGAAATGAGATTGAACTCCTGGGGAATGGTGGCGATGCCCAGCCGTCGGGCCCTGGCGGCGGTCATGTGCGGAATCGGCTGGCCGGCGAACGTGAGGGTGCCTGCGGTGGGGGTATGGACGCCGTTCAGGATCTTGCACAAGGTGGATTTGCCGGCCCCGTTTTCGCCGATGAGCCCCAGGATCCGGCCGCGGTGCAGGGTCAGGTCGATCCGGTTCAGCACCCGCACCCCCGAGAAGGCCTTGCTCAATCCTTCCGCTTTCAGCAGCGGTTCATTGGTGGTGGCGGCGCCGCACATGGCGGTGGACTATGCCAGAAGCCCAGGCGCGGTGCAACGTTGCTTAGCCCACCATGCCGCGCGTTCCATAACGCTGTTTGACACTGAAAAGATATTCAGACAACATCGGGCCCCAACTGCAAGAAAGGGTCCACATGTCCATTGAGACCGATATCTTGTTCGTAACGCAATTGCTCCTGCCCCGGGACACCGGTGATCTCACCGCCTACAAGCCGCTGCGACTTGAGCTTCGCGGCCAGACGGCCACCTTCCCGACGTTGCGCGCCCTGGCCAGCCCGAACCCCGAGGGGGCCTTTCAACAAATGGCGCAACTCCGGCAGAAGATGGGCATCCCCCCCGTGTTGACCGGAATCTACCTTCAGGACTGCCTGTCGCATCACGGTCTGAGCCTCGTTGAGATTCCCTGCCTCGAAGCCGGGCTGGAGACGGTCAAGGCCGCCGTCGCCCGGGGGGTCCGCCTGATCGCCCTCTCCACCACGTGGTTGCCAGGATCGCGCGGCGCCACCTATGTGCGTCAGGCCGTCCAACAACTCCGGCTTCTGGCCCCCGGCATTCCGATCGTCGTGGGCGGCGTGGGCGTCCGCAAGGGACTCCGGGCCCGGACGTTGCTGCAGCAGAACAAAATCGGCGGCATCTCTGAAGCCGAACTGGCGGAGCACTTCCTGTTCATCGATGCCGCCCAGGATGCCGGCATCGATGCCATGATCACCAGCGAAGGCGGCGAAAATACGCTGGCCGCGATCGCCCGGTGCCTTCGTGACGGCAAAGACTTCCGCAGGCTCCCCAACCTGGCTTTCCCCGCCGCCTCGGGGTACCGTTTCACTGAGACCGCCCCTGAGACCAGCGATATCGACGGGGGCATTGTGGACTGGAGCAAGCAGACCCAACGCCTCGCCTTCTTTGAGGCGCCGGTCAGGACCGCGATGGGCTGTCCCTTCCGCTGCGAATTCTGTGATTTCATGGGACTGTATGAACCGCGCCTGAGATCCGTGGAAAGCCTGATCGCCGAGTTGCGCACCCTGGCCGGCGCCCTGCCGGCCCCGCGGCGCGTGTTTTTCACGGACGACAATCTGGCCGTCACCCGGAACCGGTTGGTCCAGTTCACCAGCGCCTTGTGCAAGGAGAAGCTCGGCCTGACCTGGCGGGCCTTTGTGCGGGCTGACGCCATCGATGAGCAGGCGGCCGCCCTGATGGCGGAATCCGGCTGCCGGGAATGTCTTCTGGGCATCGAATCGGGCGACCCCACGGTCCTCGCCAACATGCGGAAAATGCTCGATCCTGAAAAAGCCCGGCGGGCCGTGGAACTGCTCGACTCCCACGGCATCGGGACCCAGTGCACCTTTGTGGTCGGGTTCCCGGGGGAATGCAGCGCATCGATCGAGCGGACGGCCGCGTTGATCTCGTCCTTCCCGTCCGGCGAGCGGGCGCGCGCCATTCACCGCTACTACATGTTCCGTTTTGAGGTGGTCCCCCTCTGCCCCGCGGCCAGTCCCGAACGGCGCCTTGAGTTCGGGCTGAGCGGCGTGGGCGAGAACTGGGCCCACAAGACCATGAACTCGGACGAAGCCCGCGACGCGATGCGCCGGATCTTCGAAAAGGTCTCCGGGGCCACGCACATGTACCTGGAACACGTTCCGCTGGATTGGCCGACGGCGGTGGCGCGTCAGATCATGGAAGCCCGCGACGCGGTTCAGAAGAACCTCCTCAAGGGGCTCCCGGGCGATGACGGGGCCGGACTCCTCGCGATGGTCCGGGCGGCCGATCAAGCGGCCTCCGCCCGCCAACAGGGAGGCAAGTAACCCATGGCCCACCGTACCCTCGATCGATGGTTGCTGATCAACTACGCCGGCTACCCCTACGCGCCCAGCAGCCTCATGCCGGACAACGGCCTCGCCAATCTGGCGGGCTCCCTGTTGAGCCAGGGCAAGACGGTGGAAATCCTGGACTTCGCCACGGTCGGCACCATCCGGCGGATGACGTCCCCGGACTTGCGCAAGCGTCTCTCCAAAGCCTGGGAGACCTTGCGCCTCCCGGGCCGCAGCCCCCTGGTGACCCTCCGAAAGTACCGCACCCTGCGCGTCCTGCGGGAGTGCGAGAGCGAACGGCGGGCCCTGCAACAGCAGGCCGTGGAAGCCATCGGGGCCGAGCTTGTGCAGGCCATCCGCAAGAAGAACATTCAGGCGGTTGGGTTCAAGTTGTGGAACGGCGATGGTCTCGAGGGGTCGGGGAGGATGGCCGCCATCATCCGGCAGCATTGTCCGGAGGTCAAACTCTTCGGCGGTGGTCCCCACGTGGATCTCTTCATGGACCGGGTGCTGAGTCACTATACGGTCTTCGACGCCCTGCAACATGGAGAAGGCGAAGAAACCATCCTGCATCTGGCGGAAAGCGGCGCCCATCCTGAGTCCTACCCCTCGCTTCCGAACCTCCTCTACCGATCCGCCGCCGGCCGCATTCAACGCAGCCCGGAAAGCATGATCGAGAATCTGGACACCCTTCCGCTGCCGGTCTATGACCCGGCCATCTACCCGGCGATGGCCGGCGACGAGAAGGTCAAGATCATCGTCATCGACGAAAGCCGGGGCTGCCGGAACAGTTGCGCATTTTGCGTGCATCCGGTGAAGAGCAACCAGAATGTCCGGGTCAAGGGGCTCCCCCGCTTGATCAACGAGGTCCGCCAACTCGACAGCCGCTATGGCTATCGGGCGTTCCGGTTCGCCGGTTCCTGCACACCTTACTCCCTTCTGAACGGATTTGCCGGGGAGATCCTGCGGCAGCAGATTCCCATCCGCTATGCCTCCTTCGCGCACATCCGCGAAAGCGATGAGGCTGATTTCGGGCTGATCCGGAAATCGGGGTGTGTGTCGCTCTTCTTCGGCATCGAATCCGGTTCGCAGAAGATCCTCGACGGGCTCGGCAAGGGAATCAAGGTGGAGCAAACCGCCCGCGCGCTGCACCAGGCCAAAGCGGCCGGCATTTTCACAGTGGGCAGCGTGATCTTCCCAGCGCCGGGTGAAACCCCTGAATCCGAAGCGCAGACCCTCTCCGTCCTGCAGAACGCCCAGCTCGATTCGCTGATGCTTCAGGCCCCGATCGTGGCCCCGCGGACAGAGTGGTTCAAGTCACCCGAGAAGTACGGGATCCATTTCCCTGACCGCGAACGGTATCTCGAGGTGGCGATGGGATGGAAAGTGAAGCTCCAGCTCCCGCCGCGTTTCTGGGACACCATGCCCATCGAGATCGATGGACAGACCTACCCGCAGATCCTGGCCAGAACCAGCTCGTTCGCCCGGAAGGTTTCGCGGCTGGGCATCCCGACGTCAATCACTGATGAAACCTATCTGATGAGCGTCGAAGCCGGCATGGAGGCCACTGAATTCCGGGATACCGCCCTGGCCGCCTTCTATTCAGGCGAAACCGAAGGCATCGAGACTCTGGTCCGGCAGATCAACTCCGGGGCAGCGTCGCGGTGATTTTGGTTCCCTTGGCCGTGTCGCTATCGATGCGAATCGTTCCCCCGTGAGCCTCGACGGCTTGCCGGGCGATGAACAGCCCCAGTCCGGTGCCGGTGCCTTGCTTGGTGGTGAAGAACGGCTCGAAGGCCCGCTTCAGTTGGTCCGGGCTCATGCCGCAGCCGTTATCGTCCACCCCCAGTTCAACACTGTTCTTCTCCCCGTCGCCGCACCACAGGCGCACACGGCCAGTGCCGGCCGGAACCGCCTCGATCGCATTCACCAGCAGGTTCTGCATGGCCCGCGACAGCTGAATGCGATCCGCTTCGAGGGTCGGCTGTGCCATGCTCACTTCCACGGTGACTTCGACGCACCGCTGTTCCGCCAGATGACGGCACTCGTCACCCACCGCCTGGACCATTTCGCCCACATCCATCGGGGACCGGTGCATGCGTCCCCGGCTTACTTCCAGCCACATCTCCGCGATGTCGCGGCAGCGCAGGACGCTTTTCTCAATGTTTTCGAGATAGTCCGAAGTGTCCTGCCAGCGCTCGCCAAGCCGTTCCCGGGCACTCTGCAGTTCACCCGTCAAGAGATCCACATAGCCCAGGATGGCCCCAAGCGGATTCTTTAGATCATGGACCAGCTCCGCCGACTTCTGCCCCAGCACGGCCAGCTGATTCTTTCGGGTGATCTCGTCTTTCAACGTCCGGTTGAGCTCAACCAGGTCCCGCTCCGCCGTCTGTTGCCGCCGCTCCGTCTGGGTGCGACCGACATGTCGCCGCACCAGATGCAGGATTTCGTAGGCATCAAACGGTTTTTTCACATAGTCATTGGCTCCGAGACGGATCGCCTCCTGGGCCGTCTCCAGGGCCCCAAACCCCGTATACATGATCACCGACACCACGGCATCCAGTTGGCGAATGGCGCGCAACCCTTCGATGCCGCTCTTGCCCGGCATTCGGATATCCATGATCACAGTGTCGGGACGATGCTCCTTGAGCATTTCGACCCCCACATCAACCCCGTCCGCACACCATACGGTGAACTCGGGCTTGAGGAGGATGCGCAGGCTTTCGCGCGGCCCGCGCTCATCGTCGATAATCAGCACGGCGGCGGCTCGCGCCGCCGCCGGCTTGGGTGAGTCGACCTCAGAAGTTGTAACCATACGAAACACTCACGATGTGCGAACTGGTTTCGTAGTTGCCGTTGAACGCCGGGTTCTGATTGTTCCCGATCTCCCGATCGCCGATGATGCTGTACCCATAGGCCAGATCGATGCTGTGGCGGTCGGGATGATACCCGGCGCCGACCGTCACGACACTGCGATCGGTGTCAGGCAGTGTGGGGGCCAGTGTCTCATCCGGCACAGGGGACTGCAGATAGATGTAACCGGCGCGCAGGGTCACCTCCGGGGTCATCGCCCAATCGGCGCCCAGTCCGAAGGTCCACGTGTCGTTCCAATCCTGCCGCAGCACGACCGGCCCGCGGGGGTCGGCATCACCGGGACGATGCAGCAGCGCGTTGTTGTTCCCCGCGTCCAGCGAGAGCTCATCGTAACGCGAGTACTCGATCCACTCGACATCCGCCTCGATACGGACCGTGTCGGTCAACTGGAACGCATAGCCCAGGGCCGCCACCGCCGGAAACTCGATCGAGGAGTTGAAATCGCTGGAAGGCGAGAACCCCATCGCCTCGCCGCCGGCCGGAAAACCACTGAAGGTCGTGTCGCCGTCATAGTCCACCTTGACCGGGGAACGGTAGGTCAACGCGAATGCATGCCGCGGTGCCGGACGGTAGGTCAACCCGATATTGCCGCCAACGCCCTGGCCATCCCCTTTCATGTGGACGGAACCATCAGGGCTGAGAGGACTGCCGGTCACCGCCGACCAGGGAAAGACCTGCTTGAGCTCCAGCCTGGACCAATAGATGTCCGCCCCGACGCCCACGGAAAGCTGATCGTTGATCCGGGTGGCGAGGGTCGGATTGACATTGATAACCGTCATCTCCGCGCTGTAAGGGGCGGTGTAATGAAAGGCACCGTCTTTGTCCCAGACCGTGGATTGACCAAACGGGGTGGTCAGGCCGATCCCGGCCACGAACCGGGTGTTTTCGAGGGGCATGACCGCAAAGACGTTCGGGAGCAGTTTCAGCGGATCTTCGGTGGAAGCCGAGCCCATGGGCGAGCTGTAGTCCGTCTCGGTATGAATCACCGTGGCCGCCACCAGCGCCTGGGAATTGGTCATCCCGGCCGCGTTCGCCGGATTGATGGCGATCGTGGAGGCATCCTCGGTGAGGATCAGTTTCCCGCCATTATGTCCGAACGCCGCCGCACCTTCCGGCGGATTACGAAAACCATTCGCCAGAGTCACAGAGGCTATCATCACGATTCCACCCGCCACCAACCCACTCTTGTTTTTTGCCAAGCGACATATTCCGTTCACAATTTCTCCTTTTTTTGGCTCTGCACACGACTGTAGTCAAGGTTTCCCTACCAGCAGTATCAATGCCAACGTAATGGACCACAATATATTGACCCACGCATCAAGTCACACACTACATACTGATGTCCTACGCCTTGCGTATGTTCAATTGTGTGCATGCATACTATATAGCGTTCACAATTGTACAATTCGGCGATATTCGATCATTCCATCCCTATTGGCCTGTCGAGGAGGCCCCGCTGGGGTGTAACCCGCCCCCCCCCAGAAGGCGAAAGGCCCGTTATTTTGGAGGATGCGGCTCCACCCTCGCCGCTTTCTGGGTATTCTTCAACGGGTTGCCATGGGACCGGGAAACCTGTGCTACGAATCGGGCGCGGATCAATCCACTACAAGATGCGCTTTCATGGCTTTCTCCATACAACCTATGCTACCTTTCACAAATAACGCGCATTTTTGTATTGCATTCCATCGTCAAACTTGCTCCCCTGTGTACAACCTTGAACACTCTGGTGTGCATAACTCTGCAAATAGCGCCACATCAGCTGCTGGACACACTGCAGCTCGTTCAGAAGCCCAACGGGAACTGATGAAGAACAGAGTAGTGGTAACCGGCCTGGGGGTGGTGGCGCCGAACGGCATCGGAAAGGAAGCTTTCTGGTCGACGCTCCTTGAAGGCAAGAGCGGTATCGGGCCCATCACCCTTTTTGACGCCAGTCAGCATCCGTCACGGATCGCCGGGGAAATCAAAAATTTCAGTCCTGCCACGCATCTGGGGCCGAACATCAACCCGAGGCGGCTGGCGCGCCAGACTCAGTTGGCGTTGGCCGCCACCTATCTGGCGCTGAAGGACGCTTCCTTGACCAAGGACGATCTCGCCACAGAGTATGCGATTCCATTGGTACTGGGCGTGAGCTCAAGCGCCATTGAAATGGTGTCACAGGGAATGGAACGTCTGCTAACGCGTGGGCCTGGCCGCGTACCCACCCACACTGTGACGGCCTGCCAGCCTCACCAGGCCGCCAGCGTTGTCTCTCAGCATGTCCCGTTGCTGACCCAGGCCACCACCATCTCCTCCGCCTGTGCGGCGGGACTGGATGCCATCGCGGCCGCTGCCTCCCTGATACGCCAAGGCAAAGCTGATGTTGCCATCTGCGGAGGCGCGGATGCCCCCATCAATCGGCTGACCTACGCCTGCATGGCGGCCGCGGGTCTTGTTTCCCTGCGCAACGATACCCCGGAACAGGCGTGCCGCCCCTTCGACCTGGATCGGGATTCAGGCGTGATCTCAGAAGGCGCGGGCATCCTTATCCTGGAGAACCGTGAGCACGCACGGGGCCGGGGGGTTACAGCCTATCTCGAGATCACGGGGTTTGCCACACGCATGGATACCGATCTGGCCATTCCAGGCTCAGGCTTGGAACACACCATGGGACTGGCACTGGCCAATGCAGGGCGGGGCCCCGCCCATGTGGACTATATTTGCGCCCACGCCCCGGGGCACCCGGTGCTTGACCGTATTGAAACCATCATGATCAAGAACGCCTTCGGCCGGGACGCGTATCGCATCCCTATCAGTTCGATCAAGGCCGTCACAGGGAGTCCCCTGGCGGCGGCCGGTCCCTTCCAGGTGATTGCGTGCGCACTGGCGATGCGTGACGGCCTCATTCCACCGACTGCCAATCTGGAGAAGCCTGATCCTGATTGCGATCTGGACTACGTCCCTCTGAAACCCCGGCACGCCCGCCTCAATTGCATGCTCATCAATACCCACGGTTTGGGCGGCGGTAACAGCACCTTGATTGTGGAGAGGTCCCCGTCCCCATGAACCTGACGGCCACAGTACATGTGACAGCGCTCGCGGTGAACCTTGGGCTGGGCCTCGCCGTGTACCGGACCAACACGGCGCGCACCACGAACCGCCTGTTTCTCGTGCTGTCCAGTCTGCTCGCCCTGTGGCTCGGCTGTCTCGCCCTCGCCTTCGTTTCGCAGGACACCCATAAAATTGCGTGGACCATACGCGGTTGCCACGTCGTTGCGGCCTTCTTTCCGCTGGCTTTCAACTGGCTCCGCCTGTCCATCCTTCATCCAAGTGAGAACGAGGGGAAGATCCTGAGACGCGCCCCGCTGTGGCTGCTGACCTCGCTCATCGTGTCCGCCCTTTCGCCGACCGACCTCATCGTCCGTGGCGCGACTCTCGGCGCCACCCATGACACCATTCCGGAACCCGTGCTGGGTCCCCTCTTCAACGTCTATGTGGTCTTCTACATTCTCTCGCTGGGGCTCCTGATCTGGCGGTTCTATCAGTCGCTTCACACCAGCAAAGGCATCCCCCGCGCCGAATTGCAGTTTATCCTCTTTGCCTCCGCCATCGGCCTGGTCATCGCCTTTGGCTTCATCATTCTCGTCCCCATGCTGATCGGCAGTTCTCAATCGGTGAAGCTTGGGCCGTTTTCCATCATTGCGCTGGACGGCATTATCGCGTACGGCATCGCCACCCGCCGCATCATGGACATGGCGTATCTTTTCCGGTTGCTGACCTCCTATGGACTGCTGACCGTCTATCTGGGGATCATATACGCCATCACTTTCTATCCCTTGCAGTTCCTGGCCCGCTACATGGATCTATCGCTCGGTCCGATCCCGCACTTCCTCGCCGCACTGACCGTGGCCTTTTCTCTGGCGCCGATGAACGGCGTGATGCAGCGGTTCGCCAACCGGATGTTCGTTCGGGATGCGCCCCTGAACATGGAATCCGTGGTGCAACTGGCCAACCGACTGCTGAGGTCCATCAGCACCGTCGACCGACTGCTGTCAGACTTCGCCGATACCGTTGCAAAAGCCGTGGGCACCGACCAGGTGGTGATTCTGCTCGCCAGGAACGACCGTTTCATCCAGCAGTACCAGAGTCACGAGACTCCCTCGCACCTGGTCTTTTCACCCCGCGATGCGGTCCCTGTGGCCCTGATGAAGTCAGGGGAGGCGATCGTGCCCGAGGTCCTCAAGCGCCTCCGTCCCTCCGCGTATCTGGCAGAGGCCTGCAACGTCATGGAACAATACAAAGTGTCCATCGCCCTCGGCTTGCACTCCAAGGAGCGCATGGAGGGGATCCTGTTTCTCGGCCCCAAACTCTCCGGCCGGATTTACGGCGCCCCTGAACAGCATGCCCTGCAGCTTCTCTGCAACCAACTCGCCATCGCGCTGAACAATGCCCGGCTCTACACCCAGGTTCAGGACGCCAAGATCTACAATGACATGCTGGTGGATAATCTGGCCAGCGGCGTTGTCGCCGCCGATACCAACGGCGTGGTGACGGTGTTCAACCGGGAGGCGCAACGGATTACCGGGCGGTCGACCGAGGCGGTTCTGCGGCAACCCTCCACGACTTTGCCCGGTCAGCTGGCCGAACTGCTGTCCTCCACGCTGGCCCAGGGGCAAGGACAGCGCGACCAGGAGATGGTTCTGTCCCATCTCGTGAACCAGGAAACCCCGATCCGTGTCAGCAGTTCCGTGTTCTACAGCCACACCTGCGAGATTCTCGGAGCGTTTCTGGTCATCAACGACCTCACCGTCATCAAACAGCTCGAACTGCAGGTCCGCCGTACCGATCGGCTCGCGAGCCTCGGCACCCTGGCCGCCGGCATGGCCCACGAGATCAAGAACCCGCTGGTCTCCATCAAGACCTTCACCCAGTTGCTCCCGGAACGCTACGAGGACAGCGATTTCCGCGAGACGTTCTTCTCCCTGGTCGGCGGCGAGGTGAAACGGATCGATCGCATCGTGAATCAGCTCCTGCGTTTCTCCCGGCCGGCCAAGCCCAACCTCACGGCCACCCGGCTCCATGAAGTCCTCGACAGCGCGCTGAAACTCATGAGCCAGCAATTGCGCCAGAACAACATCCACCTGGTACGGTCGCTGGACGCGCCGGACGACTCGATCCGCGCCGACGGCGATCAGTTGAGCCAGGCGTTCATCAACCTCCTTCTCAACGCCATCGAGGCGATGGGGAACGGCGGCACCCTGACCGTTCGTACGGCGCCCGCCCAGGCGGCCGGCCTGCCCGCGACCTTCTGGTCGGAAACGCCCGAGCCCCGGATTGAAGTGACCATCCGCGATACGGGCGAAGGCATCGCCGCCGACAGCCTTCCGCATATTTTTGACCCGTTCTTCACCACCAAGAGCCAGGGAACGGGGCTCGGACTGTCGGTCGCCCACGGCATCGTGCAGGAACATGACGGGATCATCGACGTGGCGAGTGAAGCCGGTCAGGGAACCACCTTCACTGTCATTCTTCCCTTGATGCGGGAGGAGCAGCCCTCATGAGGCCGGCCTCCACCTGCATCGTCTTCAGCACATCCCCTGAGTGGGTCATGCGGGTGCGCGGCTTTCTCCTGTCGCTGACGACGCCGGTGCATATCGATTCCGCCACGCAGCTTGAAGCGGAACTCGAACAGTGCCCGACGTCGGTCGTCTTGTTCGATCTCCAGACGCCCGGTGCCGGCGATCGCCTGGAGAGCATCGTCAAGACCTGGCCGCAGACCATCCTCATCGCTTTCGGCCTGACCGGCGCGGAGCCCATCACCGCGGCGGAGGACCTTGGCGTGTATGCCGTCGAGGACCACATGATTGACCGGCGCCGATTGGTCGGTCTGGTTCAACGGGCCCTGGATCACCTGGCGGTGACCCATGAGAACCGGCTTCTGAGAAACGAGGCGGTTCGCCTGAACGCGCTTTCCGAGGCTGCCGCCAGCAAACCCGACGACGAGAGCGGACGGTCCCTGGATGTTCGTGATTTTTCGTCGGCCCTGCGTCATTTCAGCAATGTCGACACGTTGCTCCAACGCCTGGCGGATGAAGTGGGAAATTCCCTCAGGGTGTCGCGGGTGGGCATCTTCTGCGGAACGCGGGACAGCGGCGCCTACCGGTTGCGCGCCGGCCTGCGGTGCCTGGAGAGCACGGCCGGACTCGAGTACGAGGAGAGCCATCCCCTCCCGCGGTGGCTGAAGGTGCATGCCCATGTCATCTCGCGCGCCAATCTGGAACATGTCCGCGAACCCGCCACGCGGCTTTGGTTGACCCAGACCCTGGACCAGTTCGGCGCCGAGGTGCTGGTCCCGCTGCAGTCCCGTGACCGCCTGCTGGGCTGGCTGTTTGTCGGGCACCTCGCCACCGGGTTTCCGTTCGAAAACACCCACGTCGAGAGTCTGATCGCCACGACCGATTGCGTGTCCACCACCCTTGAAAACGCCCTGCTGTACGAGGAAGTGACCATTCAGAAGACCTTGGCGGAAACCCTGTTGCACTCGATTCCCGCGGCGATCGTGGCGGTCGATGCCGAGGGCGTGGTGCGCTGGTATAATGACAGCGCCCGGGCCCTGCTGGGGGTCGCGCCGGAAGCCGCCCTGGCCCGGCCGGTTGAGGTGCTGGGAAGCCGGTTGACGGACGCCCTGCGCGCCACCCTCGGGGACGACGGCAGCGAACAGACGCGCGAATGGACCGATGCCATCAACCGCCGCAGTTTCTCCGTCCATACCCAGCGCCTGACCAACCAGAAACAATGCCTGGGTGCCGTCGCCATCATGCACGACACCACCGACCAGAAGTCCCTCAAGGAAAAGCAGGACCACCTCGATCGCGCCACCTTCTGGGCCGAGCTGGCCGCCAGCATGTCCCACGAGGTGCGCAATCCGCTCGTCGCCATCAAGACCTTCGCCCAGTTGCTGCCCGAGCGGTACGCCGACAAGGAATTCCAGAATGAATTCCGCGAACTCGTTTCCTCCGAGGTGGACCGGTTGAACGGCATTGTGGAGCAGATTCACAGTTTCGCCCACCCCTCCAGGCTCGAGTTTCAACCGCTCAATATCCGGCACTGCATCGCCAGGAGCATCAGCGAGGCGGTCCCCCCGACGGGAGTGAAAGTGGAGGTGGATGCCCCGGAGCAACTCCCCGCGGTTCAGGGCGATGAGCATGCTCTGGGCGAGGCGTTCACCCATATTCTTCAAAATGCCGTGGAAGCCCTCCACGATCGGCCGAACCCGGCGATCAAGGTGACCCTGCGGGCGGCCTCCCACGCAGGCGTCGACCCGATGGTCGATATCCTGTTCAGGGACAATGGTCCCGGCATGCCACCCGACCTGGCCGAGAAGGTGTTCTCGCCTTTCTGTACGACCAAGGCGCGCGGTCTCGGCCTGGGGTTGCCCATCGCCAAACGCACCATCCTGGACCATAACGGGCAGATTGCCGTTCACGCGAACGCGCTGGGCGTTTGTGTCAACGTGACGCTTCCAGCCCTGCGTGACAATCTTTAGGTGCTATGAAACGCATTCTGATTGTTGATGACGATGTGGGCAGCCGCGAATCCCTGCGGCTGACGTTCTCGCGCCAGTACCAGACCGTTCTGGCCCCGAACGCCGCGGAGGCCCTCAAAGCCCTGACCCAGCAGCGCATGGACATCATCCTGCTGGATGTGATGATGCCGGAGAAGGACGGCGTGTCGCTGCTCAAGGATATCCAGGAGCTCTACCCCGACGTCCCCTGCGTCATGGTGAGCGCCTCGGTCAATGTGCGGCCCGTCGTGGAAGCGATGAAGGCCGGCGCCTACGATTTCGTCATCAAACCCTTCGATGTCGACGAAATTCGCCGGACCGTGGCGCGAGCCATCGAAAACAGCACCCTCCGCCGAAAGGTGGAATTGCTGCAGAGCGAAGTCTCTCGGGAGTATCCCGTCAATGACCTGGTCGGCGAATCGGAAAGCTTCAAGGCCGCGCTCGAGTCGGTCCGGTGCGCCGCGGAGAGCGATGCCACGGTCCTGATTCGTGGGGAGAGCGGCACCGGCAAGGAGCTGATTGCGCGCCGTTTGCACACCCTCAGCGCCAGGCGCGATGAACCGTTTGTCGCGGTGCATTGCGCCGCGCTGCCCGAAGCGCTGCTGGAGAGCGAGCTGTTCGGCCACGAGAAGGGCGCTTTCACCGGCGCCGAAGCCCGGAAACCGGGACGGTTCGACCTCGCCGGGGCGGGCACGCTGTTTTTCGATGAAATCGGGGAAATGTCCCTGTCCACCCAGGTGAAGTTGCTGCGGGTCCTGCAGGAACGCGAATACATGCGGCTGGGCGGCACGCAGGTCGTGCGCACCGCCGCCCGCATTGTCGCCGCCACGGCTCGTGATTTGGCCGAGGAAGTCCGGAAACACACGTTTCGGGATGATCTCTTCTACCGCCTGAACGTCATCCCGATCATGCTGCCGCCCCTGCGCGATCGTCCGGAAGACGTGCCCTTGCTCGCGCGCCATCTTCTCAATCTGTTCCGGCAGAACATGAGTGTGCTGGTTCGGGATTTCGACCCCGACGCCCTCCGGTTGATGCAGGGGTATGCCTGGCCCGGCAATGTCCGCGAACTGCGCAACACCATCGAGCGCGTGCTGGTGCTCCACGGCCGGGCCGAACGGGTCGCCACCGGGCATCTTCCGGAAGCCATGCGCTCGGCGCCGCCGGCGGCGGAGCCGGTGCCCAAGACCGGTCCGGCCAGCCTTTCCGAGGCCGTCGCCGCCTTCGAGCGGGAACTCGTTGTGGAGGCGCTCCGCCAGACGAACGGCGTCCAGACTCGGGCGGCGCAGCGGCTGGGCACCACCCGGCGGATTCTGAACTACCGGATGCGCAAACTGGAGATCCCGGCTTCCGGCACCCTGTGAGCCGGGGTCAAGCCAGAGGCCAATGGCCGATCCGTTCCAGCTCCGGCTGGCATTTCAGGAAGGCCGTTACCACGGCGGGATCGAACTGCGTCCCGCTGCACCGTCGGATTTCGTCAACGGCCAGGGCCGGGCTCATGGCCGGGCGGTAAGGACGGTCCGAGCGCATGGCATCGTACGCATCCACCACCGCGAAGACTCTCGCCCCCATCGGGATCGCCTCCCCCGCCAGGCCGCGCGGGTACCCCGAGCCATCGAAGCGTTCCTGATGACAGTAGATCAGCTCGGCCACGTCGACCAGATACGGGCTGATCGAGAGAATCGTGTAGCCCACCTCCGGGTGGGTTTTCATGACCGTCCATTCCTCATCGGTCAGCGGGCCCGGCTTAAGGAGGATGGAGTCGGGCACGGCAATCTTGCCGATATCATGGAGCAAGGCGCCTTGGCCCAGTTTGTGCAGGTGCTCCTCCGCCATGTCCAGGGCCACCCCCATGACGAGCGCCAGTTCGCGGACCCGGGTGCTGTGCTGCCCGGTCGCGTGCTCCCGCGCATCCAGCAGGCCGGTCAGAACCTGCAACGTAAAGTCGTACGAATGCTTGACCTGCTCCAGGGCCTCCACCAGCGCCACGCTCTTCTGACGGACCATCTCCTCCAGGCGCAGGCGGTAGCGTTCGTTTTCCATGCGCAGCCGGCGATGGTCAAGGGCCCGATCCACCACCGCCAGGAGTTCGTCGCGCAGGACGGGCTTTTCGATGAACTCGAAGACGCCGCGCCGCAGGCTGGCGATCGCGCTGTCCTTGGTGGCATGGCCTGTCAGGACAATGGGCATGATCGTCCGGTCCGTCTCCCGGATGATCTCAAGAATCTTCAGCCCGTCCCCGTCGGGCATGTGCAGGTCGGTCAGGACGATGTCATACACCCCTGCCGCCTGGCGCAGGCGGCTGATGGCCTCGGCGGGCGAGGTTGTCGCATCGACTTCGCAGCCGTGCCCGTGCAGGACGTCGGTCAGGAGCGACACGATGGCAGGTTCGTCATCCAGCACCAGGATCCGCCCCTTGGCCGTCGCCGCCGTCTGGGGCGCGGGGTCTTTCGCCCCTTCGTTCATCGCCTGTTCCTGCCCGGCCCGGTGCGAGGACCACAACCGGACACGGTTGCGGCCATCGCGCTTGGCCGCATAGAGAGCCATGTCAGCCAGGCGGAGCATTTCGGTGGCATGTTCCGCCGCCTGAATATCCCGGCTGGTCGCGATGCCCACCGATACCGACATGCGCAGACGGAGGGTGTCGGCGCAAAAGACATGTTCGCTCACGGCGGTCATGATGCGGTCGCCCAGCCCCAGCCCCGCCGGCAGATCGGTCTGCGGCAGCACCACCACGAATTCATCGCCGCCGTACCGGGCCACGATATCCGAGGTACGGGCCACTTTGCCGATGATCTCCGCAAACTCGCGCAGCAGCTGGTCGCCCACGAGATGACCGTGGGTGTCGTTGAACGTCTTGAAATGGTCCATGTCCATGATGGCCACCGCCATGTCATGGCCGTGCCGTTGCGCCAGCATCCACGCGCGCTCAAGTTGCTCCTCGAGATGCGCCCGATTGTACAGGCCCGTCAGGGCGTCATGCACCGCCAGTTGGCGGATCCGGATCACCGCCGACAGCACCGACGACAGCAGGTTGGCGATATGGTAGACAAAGGAGACGTCGGCCGGCCCGAACGCATCGGCGGAGGAGGAGGCCAGCAGCAGGAGCCCCTGCACTTCGTTGCCCACCAGAATCGGGACCGTCAGCATCCGGGCGGGCTCGGCCACGCCGTCGGGAGTGGCGGCCTCGCCCTCCACCTGCACGCGCAATTCGTCGACGGGCAACCGGCGACCGCTCAACACCACGTAGCGGCTGACAATCTCCTTCTCCGCGCTGCGCACAAAAGACTCGGCCACCCTTTTCTGCACATTGAGCACGACGATCTTCTGTCCTTCATCAAACCCCAGAAGGCCCACCAGATCACAGGAGAGGAGTTCGCCCAGGCCTTCGCTCAGTTCGCGCAGGGCTTCCACGAACGTCCTTGAGGCCAGCGCGGCTTCGCCCAGATGCCCCAGCATTCGCAACTGCCGCTGATGCTGCTCGAACCCTGGCGCCACCACTCCCATCCGCTGGCGGCGATCGATGTATTCCTCCAGAACGGTCTGACGGAGCAGGGCGGGAGACACCGGCTTTTGCAGGATACGGGTGATTCCCAGCATGGCGGCGCGCTCGGTGGAGACATCGTCGGCATAGCCGGTCATGAACACAAAGCCGAGCCAGGGCCAGATGTTGCGGGCCTCTTCGACAAACGCCATGCCGTCCATTTCCTGCATGCGGAGATCGACCAGGACCACATCGAAGTCTTCACGGAGAAGAATCTGGAGCGCCACACGGCCGTTTTCGGCGATTTCCACGGCGCAACCGCTGGCACAAAGCAGGCGTTGAGTCAGAAGCCTGATGGCCTCGTCGTCATCCACTACCAGCACGCGCACCCCCGACAAATTGTCCCGTATCGTGTTGGCCATCCTGAGGTCTCCGATCTGGCTGTTAGTGCGGATACTAGTCCTCGCCCCCCATTGAGGTCAAGGCGCTGGCGGGAGGCCGTTCGACACCGGGTTTGGCGGCCCAAAAAACATACCCATTATGTATTGATGTTTCTTCCTCTGCTTGCTAAGTTCAGGACACGCTACTGCCGAGGGGGGCTCAGCT
>CAYOIT010000044.1:0-30983 GCA_964404035.1 uncultured Verrucomicrobiota bacterium
TATCCCCCCCGAATCTCAGGCGAAAGATGATGTTGATGACAGGGACGGGAAGATCACCGACCCGAAGCCTGAAATGCATTGATTACGCCAAGGGTTCGGGAGCCTTGGAGCGGGGCGTAATCTCAAAAGCGAAGGGCCGATTCTCTTCTTTGGAGAGGCTCTTGATAGCAGCCCAATGCCTCATGATAATCTCGACCCATTGCCAGTACGTAAAGGAGGTCTTTTTCGGGGGGCGGAAGAAGAATATGCCTATTTTATGATGCTGACAAAGGGCGGAAAGTGACTTGGTTCTGTGGATGTTCTTGTCTTCAGTCACGATCACCCCGTGCATCTGAGCCACCTTGGGAATCCATTCCTCATCGGGTGCTCCCTTGCCCAACGCTTCGGCAACATGTAGAACCTCAATGTCCTCGCATCTGTAGCCCTTCTGGAGGCAGTTTAGTGCCTCAGCAATGTATTTCGAACAGTTCTCGTCGAAGAATATCTTCACGCAGCCTTCTGCATTTCGAAGTTGAGAGCTTCATCGACATGGCTCAACGGTAGGTCGTAAAGATCACATATCGTCTCTTTGCCTTCGCCAGCCCGATAAAGATCATGGACCGTTTCTGTTGCGATGTTCGTTCCCGCAATGGTTGGTCGTCCAAAGCCATGTCGGGGGTCAACCACGACGGCGGAATTTTTACCCATCGGCCAGTACCTATTTGCGAGTTGAGTCTCCTTGCAGAAGTCCAGTTTCTTACAGAAGGGACCAATGATGCGTTCAAACGCCGTTTGCCCCTGCGTCCCAAGTTGAAGGAGGGTCTTGTCATCCATCTCGATAAGCAACCGCTTACCGTCGTGCAGTAGTTCGTGGCTGGCAAAGGGATAGTTAGTCTTGAGTCGCTGGGCCAATTCCTGCCGAGCCTGCCTGATCGTCCTAAAGGTAAGCCCTTGTTCCCTGAGTCTCGCAATGACAAAGACCTCTATGAGCGTGTAGAAGTTGAAGGCCCGGTCAGCCCCTTGACCCCAAAGGGCAAGCGTCTCAGCAGGGAAGACTCGTCGCTTCTCTGCCTCCGAAACCCGCCAGTAACCCGCAACCCATCGCCTCAGAGTCGGTTGCGGGATGTTGAGTATTTGAGCAGCATCAGGGATCGTATATGCCCCTTGGCCAAGGGTCGGAATAACTGGATTGGTCTGCAAGAGCCACCCCTTTCGTAGAAAGCCTGCCCGTCAGCGGGCATGAATATAGAACACATCCTGTCCTGATGTAAACTCATGTTGAATCCCATCCTGCCTTTTTGCCTTTTCCCCTTTCGAACCTCCGACCCCCACCGCACCTAAAATCTCCCGGTAAATCTCCCGGTAAATCGCCCAGTCCTCAAACCCCCCTGAAAAGTCGCTTGTCGCCCAAACTTTTCCAGATTTGGGAAAAATATGGGCGTTTCAAAGGGGAAACTGGGAAAAGATTGGGCGGGGAAGACTGTGGGTTTTAGAAATGGCGTCGAGCGAACTCACGCCCGGAGCCCGACTTGAGGTAGGATTCAAAGGCAATGGCCTTTTGGTCATCACTGAAGGCGACGTAGGTTTTGATTCGCCAGGGACGGTGTTTTGCAGTGTGAGGACTGGCGCCGCTGTTGTGATGGCGCAGACGTTCGTCCAGATCGTCGGTGATGCCGGTGTAATGGCGAGTGGGATCGCTTTCACTGACGAGAAGATAGACGTATTTGAATTTGGCTGGCATGCCAAGCCGTCCTTGTCACGTCGGAGCCCCGCAGGGCGTAGACGGAAGTCTCGCAGCGCGGTTTGATGCGGGGGTCCGCCTACGCCCGCCAAGGCGGGTCTCCGGCGGGACAGCCTTCGCTCTCGCTACGCTGCGAGCGAAGGCTGGTGGGCGCTAGAGGACTCGAACCTCCGACCCCCACCATGTCAAGGTGGTGCTCTAACCAAACTGAGCTAAGCGCCCTAAAAAGGATGCGCAGACTATAGGGGCTGACCTCCTCCCCTGTCAACACCTTCAACACAAAAAGGTTCTGCCGCCGTACTTGACACCACCGCGGTCTTGATGCACTTTCTTTCCATGCCTGACTCCCCCCGTCAAACCCCTTTGTGCGCCTCCCACCAAGCACTGGGAGCCCGCATGATCGACTTCAGCGGCTGGCTGATGCCGGTACAGTATGACGGCATCCTGGCCGAGCACCATCGCACCCGCTCCGAGGCGTCCCTGTTCGATACCTGCCACATGGGCCGGTTCATCGTCTCCGGTGGCGGCGCCCTGGATGGTCTGTCGGGACTCCTCTCCGCCAATCTCAGGACCATGGAGGACGGACAATGCCGCTATGGCTTCCTGCTGAGGGACGACGGCGGTATCCTGGATGATACCATCACCTACCGCTTCAATGCCGCCAAATGGATGATCGTGGTCAACGCCGGCACGCGTGACAAGGATAGCGCCTGGATCCAGGCGCATCTGCCCGCCACCGCCCACTTTGAAGACCATTCCGAGAGGATGGCCAAGATCGATGTGCAGGGACCCCGGGCTCTGGCTTGTGTTTCGTCCGTGCTGGGCTGCGATGTCTCCTTCCTTCACTATTTCTGGTTCATGGGCGCCGCCTTCAAGGGTCAGAAGGTCCTGGTCAGCCGCACGGGCTACACAGGCGAAAAGGGCGTGGAACTCTATAGTGACGCCGCGGCCATCGTTGACTTGTGGGAAGCCTTTCGGAAGGCCGGTGCGAAACCGGCCGGACTTGGGGCGAGGGATACCTTGCGTCTGGAAGCCGGTCTGCCGCTCTATGGGCATGAGCTTTCGGAGACCGTGACGCCGGTGGAGGCCGGTATGGAACGGTACGCGGCCAAGGCCGAGGCGTTTATCGGCGCGGACGCGATGCGGCGGCGGCTCGCTCTGGGACCACAGGTGCGGCTGTGCGGATTCCGGATCGACGGGCGGCAGTCGGCGCGCGCGGGCAACCGGGTGCTGACGGCCGGCCGGGAGATCGGTCGGGTGACGAGCGGATCCTTCTCGCCGACATTGCAGGGCGTGATTGGGTTTGCGTATATCGATGGCGCGTGGGCGCGCGTCGGCAACCGGGTGAGCGTGGATACCGGTAGAACCCTGTTGGATGCGGAACTGGTCCGCATCCCGTTTTACAAAGCCAGTTAAAAGGGGGGAGAAACGATGGGTTCCGAAACAGTATACTTTACGAAAGATCATGAGTGGCTTCGGGTCGAGGAAGGGGACGAAGCCGTGGTCGGGATTTCCGATCATGCCCAGGAAGCCCTGGGAGACATCACATTCATTGAACTGCCGAAGCCCGGTAAACAGGTCAAGACGCATGACGTGCTGGCCGTCGTGGAGTCGGTCAAGGCCGCGAGCGATGTGTTCTCACCGGTCCGCGGAACGGTGGCGGAGGTGAATTCGGCCCTGGTCCATGAACCCGAGAAAATCAACCAGGATCCCTACGGGGCGGGGTGGATCTGCCGTTTGAGCGGCTGCGACCTGAGTGGCCTGGATCAACTGATGACCGCCGAACAGTACCAGCAATTCGTCGCCGAGACCTGAGATGCCCTACGTTGCCAACACGGATACGGACCGCCGCGATATGCTTCAGGCCATCGGCTTGTCGAGCATGGACGAGCTGTTCGCCGATATCCCGGCGGACCTGCAGTCCCGGCCGCTCTCGCTCCCGGAAAGCCGGAGCGAGGCGGACGTTTACGACCGGTTGCACCGGTTGTCGCACCGTAATGCCCATAACCTGACGTGTTTTCTGGGCGGCGGGTTCTACGATCACTTCATTCCGGCGTGTGTGGACGAGCTGGCGTCACGCTCCGAGTTCTACACGGCTTACACCCCCTACCAGCCGGAGGCGTCGCAGGGGACGCTGCAGGCGATTTTCGAGTACCAGAGCGCCATCCGCCGGCTGACGGACATGGAGGTGGCCAATGCGTCGCTGTACGACGGCGGCACGGCGCTCTACGAGGCGGCCATGATGGCGATCCGCATCACCGGCCGGAAGAAGATCCTGCTGGACAGCGGGGTCAACCCGATCTACCGCAACATGCTTGCCTGCTACACCAGTAACCTCGCGGTGGATTTCGAGGTCATCGAGGTGGTTCACGGGCAGAGTGACCGGAACCGGATCGAGGCGGCCCTGGATGAAGATACGGCGGCCATCATTCTCCAGAATCCGAACTTCTTCGGCGCGGTGGACGACTTCACCGACATTATCGAACAGGCCCATCGCCAGGGTTGTCTGGCCATCGTTTCGGTCTATCCCATCGCGCTGGGCTTACTCAAGACACCGGGACGGATGGGGGCCGATATTGTCACGGGCGAAGGCCAGAGCCTGGGGCTGACCCTCTCGTTCGGCGGACCCTATCTCGGCTTCATGGCCACGCGCATGGAGTACGTGCGTAAGATGCCGGGGCGCCTTGTCGGGGCCACGACCGACAGTCAGGGCCGGCGCGGGTTCGTGCTGACCCTGCAGGCCCGCGAGCAGCACATCCGGCGCGAAAAGGCCATGTCCAACATCTGTTCCAACGAGGCGCTCTGCGCGTTGAGGGCCCTGATCTATCTCTCCTGGCTCGGCAAGCAGGGCTTCCAGGATCTGGCCCATATCTGTGCCCAGAAGGCCGAGTATGCCAAGACGCGGTTCAGCGCCATCCCGGGCGTGGAGGTCAAGAAGAGCGCGCCGACCTTCAACGAGTTCACCCTCGAACTGCCCTGCGACGCCAGCGATGCGGTCAGCCGGTTAATCGACCGGGGGTTCGCCGCCGGCTATCCGCTGGGGCGTTACTACAAGGGAATGGACAACTACCTGCTGGTGGCCGTGACCGAGAAACGGACCCGGGAGGAAATCGGGGGCCTGGCCGAGGCCCTGGAGGCCGTACTGTGAGCAAGCTGATCTACGAGTCATCCGCACCCGGCCGCCGGGCGCATAATCTGCCCCGGTTGACGGCCGCCGAGCAGGCCTGCCGGACCCGGATTCCGCACAAGTATTTCCGCGATCAGCCCGCCGAACTCCCCGAGCTCTCGGAGATGGAGGTGGTCCGGCATTTCACCAACCTTTCCCGCATGAACTTCAGCGTGGATGGCAACATGTACCCGCTCGGGTCCTGTACCATGAAGTACAACCCGAAGATCTGCGAGCGGATCGCGGCCCTGGACGGCTTCTCGTCGCTGCATCCGCTGCTGCCGCAGTTGCGCGGCGGCGGCATGCTGACCCAGGGCGCGCTGGAAGTGCTCTTTGAGACGGAACGGCTGCTCAGCGAGGTGGTGGGCATGGACGCGTTCAGCCTGCAGCCCTCGGCCGGCGCCCACGGTGAACTGACAGGCATGATGCTGGTCGCCGCGTATCACAAGGACAAGGGCAACCGCAAGACGAAGGTGATCATTCCGGATTCCGCGCACGGGACCAATCCCTCCAGCGCGGCGATCGCCGGGTTCACGGTGGTCAGCGTGCCGACGGGAGCGGATGGCGGCGTGGATCTCGCGCGCTACGAGGCGGCGCTGGACGATGAGGTCGCGGCCGTGATGCTGACCTGTCCCAATACGCTCGGTCTGTTCGAGACGCAGATCCGCCGGATCGCCGAACTTGCGCACCGGCACGATGCGCTGCTTTATTACGATGGCGCGAATCTCAACGCCCTGCTGGGCCGCTGCCGGCCGGGTGACCTGGGGTTCGATGTCGTGCACGTCAATCTCCACAAGACCTTCGGCACGCCGCATGGCGGCGGGGGGCCGGGGTCGGGCCCGGTGGGCGTGAAGCAGCGCCTGATCCCGTTCCTGCCCACGAGCGTGGTCATCAAGCGCAGCGACGGGTCGTATGCGCTCGAATACGAGCGCGAAAAGACGATCGGGTTCATCGCCCCGTTCTACGGGAATTTCGGCGTGATCCTGCGGGCCTATGCGTACATGCTGTTGCTGGGCCGCGACGGGATGCGGCGCGTGAGCGAGAATGCCGTGCTCAATGCCAATTACATCCAGGAAAAACTGCGCGCGCGCTACGAGCTGCCTTACGCCCGCCGCTGCATGCACGAATGCGTGTTCAGCGCCTCGCGCCAGGCGGCGAAGGGCGTGCATGCCATCGATATCGCCAAGGCCCTGATCGAACGCGGCATTCACCCGCCGACCATCTATTTCCCGCTGGTGGTCAAGGAATCCATGATGATCGAGCCGACGGAGACCGAGTCCCGGGAGCAGATCGATGAACTGGTCGCGGCCCTGCTGGAGATCGCCGATCTCGCGGACAACGCTCCGGAACAATTTCCCGCCATGCCTCGCAATACCCCGGTCAGCCGGCTGGACGAGACCAAGGCGGTCAAGGATATGCAGTTCAGCGTGTAACCCTTTTTCAATCAACAGGAGATTTATATGCCTCTCGTCGATATGCCGTTGGATCAACTGAAGACTTATCAGGGGCGGACACCGTGTCCGCCCGCACTCGATGCCTATTGGGACAACGCGCTCGCTGAGATGCGGGCGCTCGATCCCGAGGTCGAGTTGCAGGCCGCCGAGTTTCATGTGCCCGGTGTGGACTGTTTTGATCTGTTTTTCACGGGTGTCGGCGGTGCCCGCCTGCACGCCAAGTATCTGCGGCCGATGCTCAAGGCCAAGGCCAAGCCGCATCCCGCGGTCGTTCAGTTCCACGGGTACACCGGGAGCGCCGGTGACTGGGGTGACAAGTTGAGTTGGGTGGCGATGGGCTACTCCGTCGCCTCGCTGGACTGCCGGGGTCAGGGCGGCTCTTCCCAGGATCTGGGCGGCGTCACCGGCACGACCTTCCGCGGCCATATCATCCGCGGTCTGCAGGACGGCCCCGAGCACCTGTTGTTTCAGAAGATCTACCTCGACACCGCGCAACTGGCGGGGATCCTCATGAATATGCCCGAGGTTGATCCGGCCCGCGTGGGGGCCCTCGGCGGGTCACAGGGCGGGGGATTGACGCTGGCTTGCGCCGCGTTGGAGCCGCGCATTGCGCGGGCCGCCCCGACGTTCCCGTTCCTGTGCGACTACAGGCGTGTGTGGGAGATGGATCTGGCCAAGGATGCCTACGATGAAGTGCGGACCTTTTTCAGGCAGTTCGATCCCCAGCACGAGCACGAGGAGGAAATCTGGATGGCGCTGGGGCATATCGATGTCCAGCATCTCGCCAAGCGGATCCGCGGGGAAGTCCTGATGGGGGTGGGGCTCATGGATACGATCTGTCCGCCCTCGACGCAGTTTGCAGCCTACAACAAGATCGAGGCACCCAAACGTCTCGAAATCTATCCCGATTTCGGTCACGAGGGCCTCCCCGGCTTTGGCGACAAAGTCATCCAGTTCATGCTGGGGCTGTGAGCGCACGCTCTGTACGGCGGGCACTACGTTGCCCGCCGCGTATAACAGGCCGATGCCGGGCGACGTAGCGCCCGGCCTACTTGGGAGCTATCGCTGTGACAACACCGATCAATCCTCTGCCCCGTTGGCGCGGGTTCAATCTGCTCGAGAAGTTCACCGCCAACGATTCATCCAAAAGCGTCACTTTCGGGACACGCAACCCTCCGTTCTCGGAAACCGACTTTCAATGGATTTCCGATTGGGGGTTTGATTTTGTGCGCCTGCCGATGTCGTACCACTGCTGGTCCGCGCCTGAGCGGTGGCTTGAAATGGATGAACCCGTTCTTGCGCAACTGGACGAGGCGATCACCTTCGGGGAGCGCCACCGGGTTCATGTCTGCCTCAACCTGCACCGGGCCCCGGGTTTCTGCGTGAATCCGCCCGCGGAACCCCGCCATCTGTGGCGGGATGCCGATGCGCTCGAGGCCTGCTGCCATCACTGGCGGGCCTTCGCGCGTCGTTATCGGGGCATTCCCTCCACCCGACTCAGCTTCGATCTCCTCAACGAGCCGCCAGCCCCCTTTGAGGGTATGACCCGCGCGGAGCACGAACGGGTGATCCGCACCCTGGTGGGGGTCATCCGGGAGCAGGATCCCGACCGGCGTATCATTGCCGACGGGTTGAGTTGGGGCAATGACCCGATTCCTGAGCTGGCCGACCTGAAGATTGCCCAGAGCTGCCGCGCCTACCTGCCGATGGGCGTAAGCCACTACAAAGCCTCCTGGGTCAACGGGGATCGTTTTCCTGAACCGAAGTGGCCGGGCGGCGATCACTTCGGTCAGGTATGGGACCGGGCACGGCTCGAAGCGCACTACGGGGATTGGGCCAAGCTGTTCAGCCAGGGAATCGGCGTTCACTGCGGCGAAGGCGGATGTTTCCATGAAACGCCGCACGACGTGTTCCTGGCCTGGTTCCGCGACGTCCTGGAGATTCTGACCCATCACGGCATCGGTTATTCCCTCTGGAATTTCCGCGGCGCCTTCGGTGTGCTCGATTCCGGCCGGAAGGACATCACCTATGCCGATTGGCACGGGCATCGCCTCGATGCAGGCCTGCTCAAGCTGTTGCAGGAATTCTAAAGCGGCTACGATCGCCTTCCCTCTGTTGGCGCTGCGGCGCCAACCTTCGGAGTGCGGCAGTTCCTGGCTGCCGCCTTTCTTTTCACCAGCCCAAGGACAAGGCGGCAGTAAGAACTGCCGCACTCCAAGGCGGGCGTTGCCCGCAATCTGAATGAGCTGCTCCCCGATGCACTTCCTTGAGTCTCAGCTCGTATCCGTCAATTCGTTAAATCTCTAACAGTAAATATTTCTCTATTTACTGTTGACGTGATTCCTGCCGTTTGTCATCATTACGCCATCATTAGCAGAGATTGTCTTCATCGATCACAATACTCACTGATGATGATGGTTTCGTATCGCGCTTATTTTCTCGATACAAAGCAAGGAGTGAAGCATGAGCGACAAGATGCTGAAAGCGGCCCCGGTCCCGACCTTGAGACGGTTGGCCTCATACTACCACTACCTCAAGCAGCTTGAGGGAGGCGGGCGCGACTATGTTTCCTGCACCCGGATCGCCGAGCACATGATGCTCGATCCCACGCAGGTTCGCAAAGATGTCGAGGCCACCGGACTGGTGGGCAAACCCAAAGTAGGGTACCCCGTGCGCGCCTTGATCGAAGCCGTCGAAACGTTTCTCGGCTGGAACCGGTTGACCGATGCCTTTCTGGTCGGCGCCGGCAATCTGGGCGCGGCGCTCATGGGCTACACCCGGTTCAACCTGTACGGGTTGAACATTGTCGCCGCTTTCGACATCGATCCCGCGAAGGTGGGGTCCCGCCTGGGCCAGCGCGAGATCCTCCCGCTGGACAAACTCTCAGGGCTTGCCCAGAGGATGCACATTCCGATCGGGATCATCACCGTGCCGGCCGAAGTCGCCCAGACCGTGGCCAACCTGATGGTGTCGGGCGGCATCCGCTGCATCTGGAACTTTGCCCCGGCGATCCTGGAACTGCCGGAGGATGTGATTGTTGAAAATGTGTCACTGGCGTCAAGTTTCGCGGTGCTGTCCAACCGGCTCGCACAGCGAACCCACAACGCTGCCATTCAGGACAAGCAAGACAAGGAGACCGACCGTGCCGCTAACTAACACCCGTAAATTCGAACGCGTCTGCGCCATCCTGGACCAACACCGGCGCGATGCCGCCAAGCTGATCCCGATCCTTCAGGAAGTGCAGGAGGAGTATCGCTACCTGCCCGAGGAAGTAATGACCTACGTGGCCACGGCGCTGGGCCTCCCGCCGGCGCGCGTCTACGGCGTCGCCACGTTCTATGCCCACTTTACGCTGGAACCCAAGGGCAAGCATGTGATCCGCGTCTGCGACGGCACCGCCTGTCACGTCAAGCACTCCCTTCCCATCCTCGAGGCGCTGCGCAAGAGGCTCGGGTTGGACGAAAAACGCCACACCACGCCGGACATGCTGTTCACCATTGAGGTGGTGTCCTGCCTGGGGGCGTGCGGCCTGGCACCGGTCATGGTCCTGAACGAGGAGGTTCACGGCCAGGTGACACCGGAACAGGCGGTCGATTTGGTGGAGAAGATCTTGGAGAAGGAGCGTGGACAGTGAGTGGTGAAGCAACGAATCTCAAAGCGGTGGCGAAGGCCTATGAAGCGGCGCGAAGCGCGGTGACGCGGCGGGTGATTGTGTGCGGCGGAACGGGCTGTATCGCCAACGGCGCGATGAAAGTGTACGAGGCCCTGCGGGAGACCATCGCGGCGGCGGGATTGAACGTGGTGACCGAGCTGCGGAAGGAAACGGCCGAAGCCGCGCCGGACGGCCTGGTCCATCTCTCCAAGAGCGGTTGTCAGGGGTTCTGCCAGATGGGCCCGCTGGTCACCATTCAGCCCGAGGGGATTCTCTACTGCAAGGTGGGCGTTGCCGATGTGAAAGACATCGTCGAGAGCACCTTGCGGCGCAACGAAGCGGTCGAGCGGCTGCTCTATGTGGATCCGCGCAACGGCGGTTCCTGCCGCGGGCCGGGCGACATGCCGTTCTACAAACGCCAGAACCGGCTGACCCTCAAGCAGTGCGGATTGATCGATCCCGAGGATATTGCCGAGTACATCGCCGAGGGCGGCTATGCGATGGCGGAGAAGGCCTTCACCGCCATGACGCCCCGCGCCGTGTGCGAGGAGATCTCATTCGCCGGGCTGCGCGGACGCGGCGGCGGCGGTTTTCCGACCGGCCGCAAATGGGAGCTTACCCTCGCTCAGCCGGGCCCGGTGAAGTACGTGATCTGCAACGGCGACGAGGGCGATCCCGGCGCGTTCATGGATCGCAGCGTGATGGAAGGCAATCCCCACAGCGTGATCGAGGGTATGTTGATTGCGGCCCGTGCCATTGAAGGCTGCGAAGGCTACGTCTATGTCCGTGCCGAGTATCCCCTGGCGGTGAAACGGGTCAAGCGGGCCGTCGAAGATGCGCGCAAGCGGGGACTGCTGGGCAAGAACGTGTTTGGCTCAGGGCAGGACTTTGACCTGCACGTCATGGAGGGCGCGGGCGCTTTTGTGTGCGGTGAGGAAACCGCCCTGATCGCCTCGATCGAAGGACGACGGGGGATGCCGTCGCCGAAGCCGCCGTTTCCCGCGGTCAAGGGCCTCTGGGGCAAGCCGACGGTGATCAACAATGTCGAGACGCTGGCCACGGTGCCGCTGATCCTGGCGATGGGCGCCCCGCAGTTTCGCGAGGTCGGCACCAAGGGTTCGCCGGGCACCAAGACGTTTGCCCTGACGGGGCACGTGGCGAACACGGGCCTCATCGAGGTCCCGTTCGGCACCACGCTGCGGGAAATCGTCTTCAACATCGGGGGCGGCATCACCGATGACGCCGGCCGCATCAAGGAAGACGGCTTCAAAGCCGTGCAGATCGGCGGGCCGTCAGGCGGGTGCCTGACGAGTGAACATCTCGATCTGCCGCTGGACTTCGATTCGCTGCGGGCGGTTGGGGCCATGGTGGGCTCCGGCGGACTGGTGGCCATGAACCGCGACACCTGCATGGTCGGGATCGCCCGTTTCTTCATGCAGTTCACGCAGAACGAGTCCTGCGGCAAGTGTGTGCTCTGCCGCGAAGGCACGCGCCAGATGCTCGCGCTGCTCGATGACATCATCGAGGGGCGGGCGGACGCTGAAACCCTGCCGCTGCTGGAGAAACTGGCCGGCGCGGTCCAGAAGGGCTCGTTGTGCGGATTGGGAAAGACGGCCCCCAGCCCTGTGCTCTCCACACTGCGGCATTTCCGGGCGGAATATGAGGCGCACGTGTTCCAGAAGCGCTGCCCCGCCAACCGCTGCAAGGCGTTGCTGCGCCCGGAGATCGATCCGGCGCTCTGCAAGGGCTGTACCGCCTGCGTCAAGAAGTGTCCGGTCGAGGCGATCCGGGGCGAGAAGCGCCAGCCGCATACCCTCGACGCGGCCAAATGCATCAAGTGCGGCGCCTGCGTGGCCACGTGCAAATTCAACGCGATAAAGGGAATCTGACCATGAATAACACCGTATCGATTGACGGCCGGGACATCCCGGTGGAGGGTGAACGTAACCTGCTGGAGGTCATCCGCAAGGCGAATATCGACCTGCCGACCTTCTGCTATCATTCCGATCTCAGCATCTACGGCGCCTGCCGCCTCTGTCTCGTCCAGGTTGAGGGACGGGGCATTCAGCCGGCCTGCTCGACGCCCCCGGAACCGGGGATGAAGGTCAAGACGTCCACCGAGGAGATCCGCGAAATGCGGCGGATCACGGTGGAACTCCTGCTGGCCAACCATAACGCGAGCTGCACCTCCTGCGGCAAGAGCGCCGCCTGCCAGTTGCAGTCGCTGGCGCGCCGCCTCGGGGTGGAGAAAGTGCGCTTCAAGCCCACCCAGCGCGTGGCCCCCGTGGACCGGACGTCGCCGTCGCTGGTGCGCGACCCGAACAAGTGCGTGTTGTGCGGCGACTGCGTGCGCATGTGCTCGGAGATCCAGGGGATCGGCGCGATTGACTTTGTCCACCGCGGCTCGCTCGCCGCCGTGGCGCCGGCCTTTGGCAAGGACCTTGGGCATGTTGAATGCGTCAATTGCGGACAGTGCGCGAGCGTCTGCCCGACCGGCGCGCTCGTCCCGAAATCGGATGTGGAAGCCGTCTGGAAGGCGTTGGATAATCCCGCCTTCAAGGTGGTGGCGCAGATTGCCCCGGCCGTCCGGGTCGCCCTGGGCGAGAGCTTTGGCCAGGCCCCCGGCGTGGTGAGCACGGGGCAGATGGTGGCGGCCTTGCGGGCCATGGGCTTCAACAAGGTCTATGATACCGCGTTTGCCGCCGACCTCACGGTCATCGAAGAGGCTACCGAGTTTCTGAAGCGGGCTGAAAAGGGGGAACGCCTTCCGCAGTTCACCTCGTGCTGCCCGGCCTGGGTCAAGTTCGCCGAGCAGTATTATCCCGGCCTGCTTCCCAATCTGTCTTCCTGCCGGTCGCCCCAGCAGATGCTGGGCTCACTGGCCAAGGAAATCCTGCCGGCCCAGTTGGGTGTCGATCGCCGCCGGCTGATCGTGGTGTCGATCATGCCCTGCACGGCCAAGAAGTTCGAGGCCGTCCGGCCGGAGTTCGAAAAGGACGGGGTGCCGGACGTGGACTTCGTGCTAACGACGCAGGAACTGGCGCGCATGATCGAGGAGTCAGGGCTCCGCTTCCAGGAACTGGAACCCGATTCGCTGGATATGCCGCTCGGGTTCAAGACGGGCGCGGGCGTGATCTTCGGAAATTCGGGCGGTGTCAGCGAGGCCGTTCTCCGCTACGCGTCGGAGAAACTCTCGGGCGTCTCCCTGGATCGGACGGAGTTTCACGAGGTGCGCGGCGAGGACAATTTCCGGGAAGTGACTATCACAGCCGGCAAGACCACCCTGAAGCTGGTCATTGTCAGCGGGTTGAAACGCGCCCGTGAACTCGCGGACCAGGTCCTGGCGGGAACGTACACCTGCGATTTCATCGAGGTGATGGCCTGTCCCGGCGGCTGTGTGGGCGGCGCGGGTCAACCGGTAAGCCGGGACCTGGCGGTCAGGCGGAAACGGACCAAGGGCCTCTATCAGGTCGACAAGGATCTCCAGTTACACTCCTCACAGGAGAATCACCTGGTGACGCGGTGTTACGAGGATGTCCTCGAAAAGCCCGGCAGCAGCACGGCGCACAAACTGTTGCACACGCACTACGCCAGCCGGCGCCGCACGCAGGGTGAAGGCATCGAACTGACCGCGGGGGAGGACGATGCCCGCCTGGCGGTCCGGGTGTGTGTCGGGACAAGCTGTTATGTCCGAGGGTCGCAGGCCTTGTTGAAGGCGCTGATGCAACACATTGGCGACCGCAACCTGACGGCACAGGTGGATGTGCAGGCGTCATTCTGTTTCGAGCAGTGCGATCGTGGTCCCACGGTGCGCATCGGCGACCAGGTCCTAGAGCGCTGCACGCGCGAACGTGCCTGCGAAGTGCTGGAGGCGGAACTCGAAAAGCGGGTTGAGGTAGCAACGATCTAGGGCGTGGCACGGGTTTCCAACCCGTTGCCCCGGTAAGCGGGCAAGCGAATGAAGAGAAGAGGCTACGGGTGAGACACCCGTGCCACGTCCGGATTGGTTCGAGGGCAGGGCCCTGTCAGGAAGGTCATGAACGAACACGTATCTACCGATTCGGTGGTGTACACGAACAAGGCCCGCTGCCGGGACTGTTGCCGGTGCGTGCGGGTCTGCCCGGTGAAGGCGATCCGCATGCGGGACGGCCAGGCGTTCGTGGTGGCTGAGGAGTGTCTGTCCTGCGGGACGTGCATTCGCGAATGCCCGCAGGGGGCCAAGTCCTATCGCAACGACGTCGATCGTGTGGCGGCGCTGGTGGGGCAGCCAGGGCTGACGGCGGTGAGCGTGGCGCCGTCGTTCGCCGCCGTGTTCACGGCTTGGGAGCGGAAGCGACTCCCCTCGGCCTTGCGACGATTGGGTTTTGGCTATGTGGCGGAAACCGCGGTAGGGGCCTATCACGTGGCACTGGCCACGGCGGAGTGGGCGGCGGCCCGGCCAGGCGAAACGCATGTGGCCACTGCCTGCCCGGCGGTCGTCCGGTATATCGAACGGTACCGGCCGGAGTTGGCGGACCGGATGACTCCGCTGGCCTCTCCCATGGTGGCCCACGCGCGACGGCTGAAGGATAAACTGGGCGCCAACGTCAGGGTGGTGTTTCTCGGTCCGTGCGTCGCCAAGAAAATGGAGGCGGGTCGGCCGCAGGTTCGCGCGACGGTGGACGCGGTCCTGACGTTCGGGGAACTTAAGGAATGGATGGGGCGGGCCGGTATCGAACTGGGCGCCTGTGAGGAGAGTGAGTTCGACGAGCAGCCCGCGGGCGAGGCCCGGATGTTTCCGCTTGCCGGCGGCAGTCTCCGCACGGGAGCCCTGAGCAGCGACCTGCTGTCCGCCGAGGTGATCTCCGTCAGCGGCTTCGAGGAAATCCGGGATGCGTTGGATGGGATTGAACCCGGCCGGTCCCTTGTGATCGAGCCGCTGTTCTGCAGGCAGGGCTGCATCAACGGGCCGGCCATTCCGGATGAGCGGAACGTCTTTCAGCGCCGGGAGGAACTACTGAGCTATGCTACCACGCCGCCGGAGAGCCAATGCGGCACCCCCGACCTGACGCGCCCCGATCTGTGCATCGGGTTCGACGAACAGCCCCGGGGCGGCGCCGGGCTTCCCGCGGAGGCGGATATTCTGCGCGAACTGGAACGGACCGGAAAGGCGCGCGCCGAAGATCAACTCAACTGCGGCGCGTGCGGCTACGGGTCGTGCCGCGAAAAAGCGGTGGCGGTGCTGAGGGGAATGGCCGAACCCGAAATGTGCCTGCCGTTCATGCGCCGGCGCGCGGAGCAGCGGACCGACCGCATCATGGAGACCAGTCCGAACGGCATTGTCATCCTGGACGAGCGCCTGAATATCATCAGCATGAACCCGGCCTTCCGGCGCTACTTCATGTGTTCCGAGGCGGTCTGCGGACGGCGGATCTCGTATCTCATGGATCCGGATCTCTTCGAGAAACTGGCGGCGGGCGCCACGGAACTGACCGAAACCGTGGTGCGGCACGACAAGTACAGTCTGGTGTGCCACGAAATCCTCTACGCGTTGCGCGATGAACGGTTGTATGTGGGCATCTTCGTGAACATCACGAACAACCGGGCCAACCAGGAACAGCTCAGCAAGCTGCGCGCCCAGACCCTGATCCAGGCGCAGGAACTGCTCGATCACCAGCTGGCCATGGCGCAGAAGGTCACCCAGTTTCTGGGCGAGAGTGCGGCGCAGGGCGAGGTCCTGGTCGAACACCTGCGGCAGTTGGCGACGGACGAGGACAGCCGGGGCGGCGGGCGGGAGGACAAGCAGTGGCTTCGCGATGCCTACATGTCGAAACGATAGCGGCGGCGCGGTCGCGCCACGCGGGCGAGGCCTGCGGCGACACGTTTGTCTGTCATCGTGAAGCCGCCGGCACCACCCTGCTGGTGTGCGACGGGCTGGGGCACGGCATCCGGGCCAATATGGCCGCCACCTTGTGCCAGGCGCGGCTGTCCGGTCTGTTGCGGGCCGGCTACTCGCTGCGACGGGCTTTCGAGAGTGTTGTGAGAACCATGGAGAGTGTGAAGGGCACCGACGCACCCTACTCGGTGTTCTCAGCCCTGCGGGTCCTGAATGAAGGCGACGCGACGGTGTTGTCCTACGACATGCCCGGCGGTGTCCTTCTGGGAGACCGGCATGCGACGGCGCTCCACGCCCGGCCCATTGTGATGGGACCGGCCATGGTCATGGAATCCAATTGCTTCCTGAGGCCCGGCGAAGGCGTGATGCTTATGAGCGACGGGATCACCCAGGCCGGCCTGGGGCGGGGGATGAAGGATGGCTGGACGCTGGACGGCGTGGCGCGTCTGGCTGACCGGTTGCTGCAGGAGGGGTGCGCCATGGGGGACCTGGCCGGACGCGTTTTGGCGCGCGCGGAGGAGTTCGGCCAGGGCGAGGTCGGAGATGATTGCACGGTGGTCGCCGCGCTCTGCCGGCTGGGGCGGACCTTGACGATCCTCACCGGGCCGCCGTGCGACCGGACGGCCGACCATGCCATCGTCGACCGGTTCCTCATGAGTGACGGCTGGAAGGTGGTCTGCGGCGGGACCACGTCGGCGATCGTCGCCGAACGGCTGGGGCGGAA
Source organism: uncultured Verrucomicrobiota bacterium (assembly GCA_964404035.1). Classification (GTDB taxonomy): domain Bacteria; phylum Verrucomicrobiota; class Kiritimatiellia; order CAIKKV01; family CAITUY01; genus CAMBRF01. The sequence continues at coordinate 16,592 of CAYOIT010000044.1, forward strand.
ACTGGCTCTGCCGCGGGAGGGGGGCAGTCTGAGGGCTCCGCCAAGCTACGAACTGGAAGGGGTGGACCTCGTCACGGAAGGCACCGTCACGCTGAACCAGGTTCACAACCTGTTCGAGACCGACCCTGAAGAGTGGGACGAGGCGAGCGGGGTCACGGAGTTACTGGAGTTGATGCGCGGCGCCGACCAAGTGCATTTCCTGGTGGGGCAGTCCATCAACCCCGCGAGCGGGCACGTGAGCTTTCGTCAGCAGGGGATTTTGTCACGCGCCGGCATTGTGCCGCTGCTGGCCGGCAAACTCGAAGCCGCCGGGAAACGGGTGCTGGTCGAGAAGGTGTGATCGCCTGTAAATGGAATGAAGCCACACGTTCAAGATCACAAAGTGTGATCCTAAACCTAGGTCAGCACCATGGCGGCGAGTTGGGGCGTCCCGGCTCCAGGAGATCGCGGCAGCAACGGGTTGTCCGAGCTATAGTTGGCAAAGTGTTATCACTGGACCTATTTTGGGCTATTGAATATGATAGTGAAGTCAATAGACCTATAAAGGGCTGTTAATGACAATACGACTACAAACGGATGAATGGGAGGCGCAACTCGGACAGAGTCTGCGTGAACTCCGGCTGCGTCAGAACATCGCCCAGCGCCAGTTCGCCGAGCGGGCTGACGTGGCCCTGAATGTGGTCAAGAACCTGGAGGGCGGCAAGGGCGCGACGGTCTCCTCGCTCATTAAGGTGTTGCGCGCCTTGGGCCGCGAAGATTGGCTTCACACGCTCGCACCGCAGGTGTCCGTCAGCCCCATGCAGATGCTGAAGGACAAACCGGGGCGACGGCGGGCCTCCCCGTCGAAGGAGGCGCGGCGTGTATAAGCCGGTCAAGGTGATCGAGGTCGGCGCATGGGGACGGCGGGTCGGTGCCGTTGCGATGGATCCGCGGTTGGGCTTCTATGCGTTCGAGTACGATCCGGCGTTTGTCAGGACGGGCATCGCACTCGCTCCGCTGACCATGCCGCTCGCGCAGGCGCGCGAGCCGTTCATTTTCACCGACTTGCCGGAGCTGACCTACAAACGACTGCCTGCCTTACTGGCGGACTCCCTCCCGGACGATTTTGGCAATGCGCTAATTGACGGCTGGATGGCCGCGAAAGGCATAGAGCGTTCTCAGATTACGGCCTTGGATCGTCTGGCCTATATGGGCAAGCGCGGGATGGGCGCGCTGGAATTCCATCCTGCACGCAGTCCCGCCGGAACCGGCCATACGGCGCTCTCGCTCGCCAAACTCGTGGAAAGCGCCCGCCGCGCGGTGCACGGCGAGATTGGTTCGGATTCCCTATCCAGCGCCGCGCTGGCGCAAATGATCAAGGTGGGTACATCGGCGGGCGGGGCGCGCGCGAAGGCCGTGATTGCCTGGAATCCGGCGACGCAGGAAATTCGCGCCGGTCAATTCGATGTCGATTCCGGTTTCGAGCATTGGCTGCTCAAGTTCGACGGCATGGGCGTGGATCGGGAACTGGGTGGCACGCAGGACTATGGACGGATCGAGTACGCCTACCATCGCATGGCAACCGCCGCCGGCCTACTCATGTCGCCCTGCCGTCTGCTGGAGGAGAACGGACGAGCCCATTTCATGACCCAGCGATTTGACCGCGACAGGAACCGCAAGCACCACCTGCAAACCCTGTGCGCCATGGCCCATCTGGATTACAGACAGAAGGCCAGTCATGATTACAGTCAGCTTTTCCAAACCATCGCCAGCCTGCGACTCGGGTATGCGGCGCTGGAGGAGTCCTTCCGCCGGATGTCGTTCAATGTAATGGCCGCCAACTGCGATGACCACACGAAGAACGTTTCGTTCCTGTTGCGCGAAGGGGAAAGCTGGACACTCGCTCCTGCGTACGATGTGACCCACGCGCACAATCCGGACGGCGAGTGGACAAACCAGCATCTGATGGCCGTAAACGGAAAGTTCTCAGGCATTTCCCGTGCAGACCTGCTGGCCGTGGCCGATCGGTTTGGCATCGGCACCGCAACCAAAGTCCTGCAACAGGTCGGCGACGCGGTGGCAGCTTGGCCTGACTTCGCCGCACAAGCCGGGATCTCCTCCGATGCAACAAGCAGAATCCGCGGCCATCATCATGTGTTCTGAATGCAGGTTCTATCTGGCCTTGCTGTTCTGATCTCGCGCGGAGCGGTCCGATAGGGCCGTCAGCGCAAAAACGATGGCCAGGGGGATCCCTATACCGCGAACCAGGAGCGGGTGCCAGAGGCCGCAGATCGTGAAGGATAGGATGGCGCCCAGGAGGCCCAGGGCCAGGCCGCGATCGGTGGGTTCCGTTGAGGTGAAGAAGCGCTTGGCGGCCGTGATCCCGAACGTGAACAACAGACCGAGAAAGGCGGCCAACCCGAGCAGACCCGTGGAGGCGGCTGTCACCAGGTAGAGATTCTCGGAATCGTGTTCCACGACGCCGGTGGGGCGCGGCAGCACGCCGAAGTAGCCGCCGATATTGTCCTGGTAATTGCCTATGCCCACGCCCAGCCAGGGCTGTTCGGAGAGCATCACCGTCGCCGCCTGCCATTCGGTGTAGCGCAGCGAAACCTCGTTGTTGTCGTTGAACAGGCGGAGCGATTCATCCAGCACCACGTTGTTATGGCGGGGCAGACGCGGAAGAACCAGGATCAGGATGATGGCCAGGAGGGTGGCAAAGGCGATGAACGCGACCTTGCCTCGCATCGCGCACAAGAGCGCCAGGGTCAGGGCGATCGCGATCAGCGCTCCGCCGGACAGCGTGACCAGCAGGGCCAGCGTGATCATGGTCAGCAGCCAGACTCGACGCCCGGGGCAAGTCTCGTAAAGGGCGATGCCGGCCATGAACGGGACCATGAGCGCCAGGTACCCGCCAAAGACATTCCGGTTCCCGAACGTGGAGCAGACCTTGAAGTTCGCGATACCTGGAAGCAGATAATGCACGACCCCCAGAAGGATCACCGCCGAGGCGACGATCAGAAAGAGATCCGTTACCCGGCGGACGCGGTCACGATCCGGAAGGCTCGCAAAGAGCATGAACGTCGCGATGAGATACTCCAGCAGTTGGACGATGTCCTTGACGCCCTTCAGAGGGTGGATGGATCCGATGAGCGACAGCGCGGCGATCAGGATGAAGAGGACCGCCATGAAGGGAGGGGAGGAGAGTTTGAACCCCTTCCACGTACGGCGGGCGCCGGGTTGCCCGCCGATGCCGGGCGACGTAGCGCCCGGCCTACTTGGAGCGCCACCTTCCCTTGATGGCTGCATCCACCGTCCGATCAAGAGGCTCAGCAGCCAGAGACCGAAGACGCCCCACACCAGCGGGTCCGCGGCAGAGATGAACGTTTTCTTGGCGACTTCGATGGCATACTGGGTTGGCGAGACGATGACGATGGCCAGCAGACCAAACCAGATCACGCGGCGGAGGATGTTCAGCAGGCCGGTCATTTCGCGAGGACCTCTTCCACGCCGACCGGGACATAGCGCTTGTCGAGCACCAGCAGAATCTGATCAAGCTTCACGCCATCCTGACGATTCTTGAGGGTGAGCACATGCTTGCCCTTGGTCAGCGTCAGCATTTTGAGTCGCGGCGGCGCTTTGACCCAGTGCCAGGTGTTGTAGGTGGCGTCCTTGCCGAAGGTGAACGGCAGGGAGTCGTCAATGACCACGGTGAAGGAGCTGTTGCATTCGCTGAGCCAGTAGGCCCGGCCCCACAGGAGGTAGTCGCCCGGTTCGTCGATTTCGAAGGAAAGCTTGATTTCGCCCTGGTTGACCTTGGGCGGATTGCCGGCGCCTTTGGGGATTTCGAGATACTTGCCGCCGGAGGCGCCTGGCACAGCCGTCACGCCGTTCGTGGCTGCGGCGTCCACCACGCGCATGGGCGCGACGAGGCCCTCGCCCGATTCCGCCTCAAGGCAGACGCGGCCACCCGCGAGGGCGGCGGAGGCTGCAAGATAAAGGCAGGCAAGAGCCACGCCGTTGAATCGTAGAACGTTATTCATAGACCATTCCTTTCCTAACCCGGCATAGCCGGAACGAAAAGACAATTCGAGGATTCTTACCACGGATTACACGGATGACACTGATAAATAAAACCAAAATCTTATCCGTCCGGAAGAGGAGAGACCTAGGTGCCCTCATACATCCTGGTCAACTGCCCGATCATCTCCTCGATATGGCATCGGTGCCGGAGCACCTCGCGTGCACTATTCCCCATCTTGGACCGCAGCTCCTCATTTTCAAGCACTTTCACCAGGGCGGCGGCCAGGGCGGCGGAATCCGCCGGGGGAACCAGTAGCCCGCTTTGCCCCTCCTGAATCACATCCGGCATTCCGCCCACGCGGGTGGCAACGACCGCCTTGCCGGCAGCCATGGCCTCCAGCAGGACGTAGGGCAGTCCTTCCCACAGCGACGGCAGAACGACGACATCAAACACCGGCAGGAGTTCCGGAACATCCTCCCGCGCGCCGACGAGGAGGCACCGGCTCTGCAGTCCGGCGGCGGTGATCTGGCGCTCGATGGTCTCCCGGAGCTCGCCATCGCCGACCAGGAGGAAGCGGGCCGCGGGCTGGCGCGCTGCGACCCGTCGGGCGGCTTCGATGAAATAGCTGTGCCCTTTCTGCCGGGTGAAACGTCCGATGACCCCCACCACCAGATTGCCGGGTTTGACTCCCAATTCCCGGCGCTGCTGGGTTCGGGCCTGGTGGGGAAGGAGGACGGGCGGTCCCTCGTCCGGCGTTCGGCGGGCAGCGTAGTGCCCGCCGTACTGATCCGCGGAAGACGTTGGCTGGCCGATCCCGTTTTCGATGACGACCACGCGGGCGGGGTCGATCAAAGTTTCGGCGATCGGCTTCTGGCTGGGACAGACGCACACCAAGCGGTCCGTGAAGCGGGCCGCGAAACGTTCCAGCTGGACATAGATGAACCGGAGCAGCGGGGGGGAGTCCATCTGGAAGGGGAAGGTGTGGGCAGTATGGATGATGCGGGGAACCCGCGCCATCCGGGCGGCGAGACGCCCGATGAACCCCGCCTTGGAACTGTGCGTGTGAACGACATCGAATCCGCCCCGCCGCATCAGGCGGAAAAGCCGGACCAGGGCGAGGAGGTCGCCGACCGGGTTGATGGCGCGCTGCATCGGGATGACCGTCACCTGAATCCCTTTCGCGGTCAGGAACGCGATATCATTGACGAAGGAGGGATCGCGCCGGGTGGAGCAGGCCACCGAAACCTTGCAGCGGGCGGGATTCAGATTCGTGACGATATCCACCAGGTGGCGCCGGGTTCCGCCGACAGTGGCCTCGAGCACCTCGAGCACCTTGACCGGTTTCTTCGAAAGGGGGGCACTCATTTATCTTCGCCTGACGAAGGCCAACAATGCCTGGGCTTCGCGTACGCGCAACAGCAGGATGCCCAGGGCAAATACGACCAAGCCTGCCGCCGAAGCCACACCGATCCGGATGGCGATGAGGACGGTGGCCATCCAGCGTGCCCCCTCCGCCGAGGGCGGTAACGCGTGCAGCAGGCCGGTGTGCGTCGCCCGGATGACCAGGGCCATACCCACGGCGGCGACCAGCAGTTTCAGGCCAAACACGAAGTTTTCGCCCAGTCGGAGATCGCCGAGTTTGGGCTTCAGCAGGAGATAGAGCACCACCACTTTCGCGGTTTTGCTGATTAACGTGGCCAGGGCAATGCTGCGATGCTGCATGACATCCTTCAGCGCAATGACCACGCCCACGTGCAGGACCACACACACGACCCCCACGATGGCGGGGGTGAGCGTGTCCTGTGCCGAGAAGAAGAACCGCATCAGGATGATCTCCAGGGCCAGCGCCGTCAACGCGGCGGCAAAATACAACAGCGGACCGGAGGTCAGCAGGACCGAACCCATCCCGAACTTGCCGCGCTCGAAGGCCAGCTGAACGACCGGCATCCGCAACACGATCAAGGCCACGGAAATCGGGATGAAGATCAGGGCCATGGTGCGAAGCGCTCCCATGACCGCCTCGGTGGTTTTGCGGCGGTCGCCGCCGACATTGAGGTCGGAGAAGAACGGATAGATCACCACGCCTACGGCAAACGGGACGAGCATGATCAGCGTATCCGTCAGGCTCTTGGCGTATCCCAGGCTGGAGGCGTATCCCTGGCCCATGCCGGAGGCGAAGCGGTAGTCGATCATGGTCCGTCCCTGGGCGATCAGGATGGACGCCAGGGTCGGGGGCACGAGGAAGGCGAACTTCTTCAACAGGGGATCATGCCAGTCCACCGTCAGGCGCAGCAGACCCAGCTTGGAGCGCAGCCCGAACAGCATGATCGCCAGGCAGGCGGCCATGCCGAACACCACGCCGATGGCCAGGCCCTTGATGCCCAGAAACGGACTGAGCACCACCATGACGGCAATCACCAGGAATTTGTTGGTGGCATCCGCGAACGCCGGCAAGGCAAACCGCTTATCCGCATTATAAATCAGCGTCGCGAGGGCGAAGAGCGCCATGAACCCGGCCGCCGGCAACATGATTCGGACGAGGGTGGTGGCGAGGGTGGCGGTCTCCTCGGAACCAAACGAAGACAATCCGCGCACCATCCAGGGTGCCAGCAGGATGCCCAGCAGGATGACCACCGCCATGACGGCGACCACGATCGCGACCACGGCGCCGGTGAAACGCCAGGCGGCGGGCTCGCCTTGCGACTCCTTGCGTTCGGTGAACAGCGGTAGAAAAGGGGCGAGCAGCTTGTGGGGGACGATCATGAACGTGAAGACGATGCTGCTGAAGGCGAACGTGTAGGCATCGGCGGCGGTGCCCGTTCCGAACTGGTGAGCGATCACCAGTTTCTGGATGAAGCCGCTCATACGTGCCAGCAACGTGAACGCGCTGATGATCAGCGCGCCCTTGAGGATGTTTTTTCCGAAGGAAGAGCTCATGTTAAGAGAAGTCAGTGGTCAGTAGTCAGTTGTCAGTGGTCGGTCGTCAGAATACAATCAGTCCGTCTTCACGTTTTACATTTGCCTGAACCGTTCTGCCAGGGGAGCGACATTCCGGGCGATATCGAATCGCTCCGCGACGACGGCTTTGCCCAAAACGCTAATTGTCCGACACAATGGCTCGTTTTTCAATAACTCTTCGATTGCCGCGGCCAACGCCCGGGCCTCGCCCGGCGGCGCCAACAGGCCGGTCCGCCCCGGCTCGATCACTTCCGGAATCCCGGCGACGGGGGTGGTCACCACGGGTACGCCCGCGGCCAGGGCCTCCAGGATGACGTTGGGCAGGCTGTCCCGGTCCCCGTCGGGGGCGATCACGCAGGGAAGCGCGAACACGGTGGCCTTCCCGAGCAACACGCTCACTTCCTCCTGCGAACACTCACCCCGAAGGGTCACGAGGTCGGACAGGCCCAACCGGGCGATGGCGTCCTGCAGCGGGCGACGCTCCGGCCCTTCGCCGGCAATGAGACACCGGAAGGCCACACCCCGATCGCGCAAAAGGCCGCAGGCCGCGATCAGAACTCCGAAGCCCTTCTTGGGTTGCAGTCGACCGACGGCGAGAACGAGAAGGGGAGCGGTTTGTCCTGCCTCCCTCTCGAAGGGGGCCTTCGGCAGTCCGTGGTAAAGGAGTTGAACCTTGGCCGCCAGTACCGGGCCGATCTTTCCGGCCAGCTCCCCGACGCCATAGCGGGTACACACGGTCACGAACTGCGCCGCCTTGACTTTTCGCGCCAGCACGGCGGCCGGTTGGAGGTAGATGTCGGCCGCGTGGGCGCTGAAACTGAAGCGGGTTCCCATCAGCTCGGCCATCATCCGGGCCACGTCCGTGGGCATGAAGGCAAAATGAGCGTGAACATGCGTCGCGCCCCAGCCGGCCGCGCGTCGCGCAAAGAAAGCGGCCACCGGCAGATTCCTGAGGCACTTCAGTCGATCGATCGGCCCGCCACCGGAGGCGGTCGCGGCCAGCCCGAGGGCGCGGAACAGGCGAAGGGGATGGCGGCACAGAAAGTAGCCCTGCGCCGCCATGACACGGAGAGACAGGAGTGAGGGCCGATAGCAGACGGAGGGCGTCAGGGCTACGGTATCGGCCGGCTGGGGACCGCCGGCGGGGTGCCGCAGCGAGAAAAGCATCAGTTCGACACCCTGCCGTTGGAGTTCCAGGATCTCCCTCAGAATGAAGGTCTCCGTCAGCGAAGGAAACGTTCCGAGCACGTAGGCGATTCTCGCAACGGGGCCCTTGGGTTTCGAAGGGCAGGACCGCGTGGCCTCCTCATAGACGGCTTCCGTCGCCGCCGCCGTGGCGGCCCACGAGAAGTTCCGGGCGTGGGCGAGCCCTTTGGATCTCAACTCATTCCGCAAGGCCGGGTTGGTCAGAATCGATTCCATGGCGGCGGCCATGCGCTCCGGACTCAGCGGGTCGGTGATCACCGCTGCTGTTCCGGCGATCTCGGGAAGGGCGCCGCGATCCGAGATGACCACGGGGGTGCCGCAGGCCATGGCTTCCAGAGGCGGCAGGCCGAAGCCTTCGTAGAGCGAGGGAAAGACAAAGAGATCCGCCATGTTGTAGAGCAGGGGCAGTTCCTCGGGCGGCACGAACCCGGTCAGGATCACCGAATCCTCCAGGCCGAGTTGGCGAATGGAACGCTTGACGGCGGCGTGATCCCACGAGGGTGTCCCGGCGATGACCAATTGGTGCGGGAGGGCCGAATGACGCCGCAGCCGTTGATAGGACTCGATCAGGCGGGGCAGGTTCTTTTTGGGCTCAAGTCCGCCGACAAACAGGATGAAGTGTGCGGGCAACCTGTGCTTGCGACGGAGCCGCTCGCCGGCGGCCTCGTCCTGCAGGACCCGGAATTCCGCGCCGATGCCCAGCGGAATGACGCGGGTTTTGTCTGCTGCTGCGGGGAAGAAACGCAACAGGTCGTTGCGGGTCGTCTGCGAGGGCACGATGATCCTGGTCGCTTTGCGGACGGACAGGGGAACCAGCAGGCGGTAATGCCAGCGGTTGCTGCGGGTACACAACCCGGGATGCGACAGCGCGATCAGATCGTAGAGCGTGATGACCACCGGAACGGAGGACAGCAGGGGGGCAATGTAGCCGGGAGCATGGAGAAGATCAAAGTGTCCGTGTTTCAGGAGCGGAGGCAGCGCGAGTTGCTCCCACAGGATGCGGAGGGGGCGGAAGCGGACGGGCCAGCGGGTCGAGGTGATTGTAGGCGTACGGCGGGCACTACGTTGCCCGCCGATGTCGGGCGGCATTCCGCCTTCGTCGGGCTCCGGCGTGACAAGAGCGCCCGACCTACCCGTCGCGCTCCCCGTGAAGAGCGTGTACTCATTCTTCCCGGAATCGGCCAGAGCCTGGACCAGATTGTGGATCGAACCCTCCACACCGGAGTGGCGGCGGCCGAGGAGCATACCATCAATGGCTACGCGCATGGGGCCGCTCCGTCTGCTAGGAGCCGCTCATAGACGGCCTCGATCTCGCTTACCGTGTGCCGGATGTTGAAATCCTGTTCCACCCGCCGGCGGGCGTTGTCACCGATCCGCCTGGCCTGTGCCGGATCACGGATCAGGCTGAGCACCGCGTCCGCCAGATCGTTCGACCCATCGCTGGCGGCCAGGAGCCCGTCGATCCCGTGGCGGATAATTTCGGAAGGCCCGCAGGCATTCACGGCCACCACCGGTTTCCCCATGGCCATGGCTTCCAGGATGACGCGCCCGAGCGGCTCACGCGTGGCCGGGTGAACGAGGACATCGAAGGACTCCAGCAGACGGGCGACATCGGGTTGATAGCCGGTAAAAAGGATGCGGTCACGCAGGCCGAGTTCGGCCGCGCGGGCTTCCAGGTGCGCCCGGTATCCGGGATGATCGTGAAACAGGTCACCGCCAGCCACCACAAAGCGGGCCTCGGGCACGACGGTGGCCAGCCGGGCGGCCGCTTCGAGGAAGGCGATATGGTTCTTCCATGGCACCATCTGGCCGATCATGCCGACGTGGAACAGGGTTCCAGCCTGTTTCCCTGCCAGGCAGAGTGGCGCAAATGCCGCCGGATCGATGCCGTGGCGAATGGTGAGCAACTTCTCCGGGTCACGTGTACAGGGCGCGATCTGCCGGCGGACGCAATCGGAGATCGCGATCACGGCCGTGGCGTGGCGTCCCAGCCACCCGCCCAGCATCCCGAGCGGCACCAGATCGCGCGTGTGCCAGAGGCAGGGGACGCCGCCGCGTCGGGCCGCGGTGCCCGCGTAAAGCTGGGCGGTATTGCTGTTGGCGTGGACCAGTGCGATCCGTTCCCGGCGAATGAGTTGAGTCAATTGGCCCGAAACAGCCGCGACATTGGCTAAGGCGTCGGCCAGGCGGAAGGGGTTGAAGGTCTTGCGGAGCCGGCGCAGGGGCAGGGGATGGCAGGGGATGCCAAGCGCCTGGAGTCGCTCCGTAAGCTCCCCGTCGGGAGGCAGCGCCACCACCGGCTCAAACCGGTTCCGGTCGAGATGGCGGAGCAGCTCCAGCAGACTTTGCTCCGCACCGCTGAGGCGGGAGACATGGTTGACGTATAGAATGCGCTGGGGAGGCATGGGTGTCAGGTGTCACTTCCTCAATGTGTTAGCCTGAAACACGATACGACCGTTTGCCGATCAACACAAGACTGGGGAATGGGTTAGGTGGGCGATCACTCGCAATCCAAGTAGGCCGGGCGCTACGTCGCCCGGCATCGGCGGGCAGCGTAGTGCCCGCCGTACTGAATCCAATCGATCAGACGCCGGTAGGGACACCGGCGTCCACCTTTCCGAACGTGCTTGCCCTTCACGGTGCGGCGGGGGCGCCGAATTCGAACCAGCCCCACAGGTGCGGGGTCAGCTCGGCTTCGCTGGGAATATCCGAGACCAAACCGGTGGCTTTGTTGCGCCAGTAGACGCGTTGCACGGTTTCGATGCCGCTGCCGCGGAGGACGCCCACATCGCCGCGAAGTTTCAGCCCGGGCTTGGGGTCCAGGCCCAGCACGCTTAGCGGAAGGGAGAACTCGAAATCACCGCCGGGATTGGGGACCACCGTCTTGTCGTTCGAGGTCTTGCCCTGCGCGAACACGATCTCGGCAGTCACGTCTCGGACGTCATCGAACGCCACGGTGCGCAAGGGGGAACTGAAGGGGATTGGGTCGCCCGTCTGACCGGGAACCACGGGGCGATACAGCACGGCCACGGGTTGGGTCGCCCCGGTTTTGGACGAGGGGGTCTTCACGAGGGAGATGAGCAACCGCAGGTCGCCCGCGACGGGCGCGCGGCGTTTCGGATCCGCCGCCGGGTCGGTCCCGAGCATGAGATCCAGGGCGCCGCCGGTCTTGAACAGGTTTTGCAGCGAGTTGCCCGCATTGTCGAGCGTTCGGGGTTCGCCGGTCCGGAAGGCGCCGTAAAGCCGGTCGCCGGCGACCGCGAAAACCGCCTTCGTCGGCAGGGCGCGCCGGCCCCAATCTCCCACCGGTTTCTGTCGCACGTCGATGACCGCCCACGCGTTGGTGGGCCAGTCCTCCAGTTCGCCATCCACCAGGGGCGCGGTCTCCCGGAGCGAAACGGTCAGGGTGTCCGGGGTCTTGAGTTCCGCCTGGCGGCGCAGTTCTTCCGCGACCTGCCAGGCCCGGGCCTGCGTGAGCATGTCCAGCGTGACCTCCACGTTCTGCGGAGGCAGGCGATGGAGCGTATCGAGCCCGTCGACCCGGATGAGGGCGGGATAATTGCTGATGAGGTAGACCTTGCCGTCCCGGGTCCGGGTGATCGAGGGCCAGAAGCTCTCTTCGCCGTTGGTCAGGTCGGAGACCGACATGTCCCGCACGGCCGCGGGCCGCATGGACCAGCTTGAGTCGCGCGTGCGGCCGTCCACGAACAGCGTGGCCACGAACAGGCCGTCGGCGGTGAGCAGGTAGATGGAGCCCTTGTTGCCGTTGATGGCCCACAGGACGAGATCCTCGCGATCGAGCGAGAAGGCCGGCCCGATGACCCGGGTGGTGCCGATCAGTTCGCCGGGGAATTCGGGCATGGGGGCGATGTGGGAGGCGTGCAGACCCGGCCAGGCGCTGGGATAGGACCACTTGGACTGGCCCGCGAATGCGCCGCCGACCGACTGGGGCGCGAACGGCTTGGGCGCCGTGGTCAGCACGGTCCAGCCATTCGGCGCCGGAAGGGCCTGGCCTCCGCCCGAGGAGGTGGGGCGCTGGGTCTGGGGGCAGAGCACCTCGGATTTCGTCAGGTCGTAAACGGGAACGCCGTCCTTGGTGAAACTCTGCGGCGCATAGCGTACCGCCTCGGCGGTGACGAAGGAAAGATCCGGCCCGAGCATGATGCCGGAGGTGCTGGGCGACAGGGCGAACTGCACCTCCGCGGGTTGACCGATGCCGTCGCCGTTCAGGTCCGACCACACGTAGATAAACCCATTGAGTTTCACGGGTTTGGACGGATCGCGTTTGTGCTTGTCGTCCCAGGGGACGCGATCGAGGAGCGGCTCGGTCTTGAGCCAGTCCCACATCGACGCATCGCCGAACGAACTGGCCGGTATGGCGAGGCCGTTCCGCTCCCGCCATAGACTGGCCAGCCGTGAGCCACCGGTGGGGCTGCCGAGGAAGGCGTCGGTGAAATACTTGTGCCGTTTCAGGTAGAGAGGGGTATCAGGCGGGCCGCCGGCGTTATGTTTGCGGGGCAGTGTGAAATCCTTTTTGCCCGGCCGCCAGTGGAGGGTGATGAGCCGGCTTTCGCCTGTCTTCCAGTCGAGCTTGAACGTCATGCCGTTGAGGTAGAACAACGTCTTGTCCTCGGGATCGAGCACGCCGCCGCCGCCATAGGCGGGAGGACCATAGAACGCGCTCACCAGCTTGCCCTCTGGCGTCCAGACGCTCACCCGCTTGGGCGCATGGTCATTTTCCGCCACCCACAGCCGTCCGCGGTCATCGATGGCGATGCCTTTCGGATGGTGCATGAGGGTCGGGTCATAGGGGCCCGCCTTGGGGACCCCGGCCTTGCCGATGGTGCGGAGCAGGCGGCTCTGTGTGCCGGTCAGCGCAAACACCTTTACCTGGTTGCACTCGCCGCCGTCGCTGACATAGAGGTTCCCGGCGGAATCGAGGGCGAGCTGCTGCGGGTCCTCGAGCCCTTCCGTCACGATGACCTCCGGCGTGGGCAGGAGGGTTTCCGTCTTGCACTGTTCTTTCGGGGGCAGGGTCACGCGGACGATGCGGTTGCTGCTGACGACGAGCAACCGGCCCTGGGGATCGAACACCAGGCCGCGCGGGACGGGGAGTGCCGCCGTGCCGAGCACGTTCGAGTGTGCCGCATCGATGAGCAGCAGGGCCTCCATTTTGGTCAGCGTGACCACCACGAGTCCGTTCCAGGCCGCCACTCCGCCGATCCCGACGCGGTTCGTATCGGGGAACTTCCAGGTGGGGACGAGGACGGCCGGGTCTTCGCCTGAACCCATGCGGGTGTCGCGCGGGGCGGGGAGCTTCTGGGTGTCATTCACCAGCTTGTGCAGACGGATTTCGGCCTGGTTATTGTTGTATTTGTCCCCTTTCCAGGAGGAGGCCACGTAAGCATAGACCCCGGTGACAGGTTCGGGTCCCATATCGCGGCCGATTTCCTCGGCACCGGTCCAGACGCCGCCGACCCACATCTGGCCGTGGAGTTTGCGGCCCTCGAGATCGATCCAGGCCAGGCCGCTACCCCCCTCGGCCACGTAGCTGCCGATCAGGATCTGCGCGGGGGAAGCGCTATCGCCTTCGCGGACCGGCGCGGCGCCCGCCGGGATGAAGCACAGGGTCCCGGGCGGGGTGTGATTCGTGAGCCACTGGCTCTTGGTCGAGGCGGTGCGCCAGGGCGGGAGACCGGGGTTGTAGACGGAAAATTCGTAACGCAGGTCAATGGCCTTGCGGAAAAGGCCCCGGACGGTATAGCGCCCCGGGAGCACCGCCTTGCCTGGAACATGATAGACGCCATGCGATGCGGCCTCGGCATCCCGGCCGAGATCGTCCAGGCCGTCCCAGAATACGGTGTTTGTGCCGGCCGGGAAGGGCGTCTCGCTCACCAGGTTTCGCACGCGGATGCCGTCTGCATCCTCGATCACCAGGGTCACCAGGCCCGATTCCCCCAAAGTGAAGGGGATGGGGATGGGAGGATGGCTCGGGACGGCCACCTCGACGGCCGGAACGGCGGTTTGGGCCAGGCAAGGCAGACTCAGGCCATCCGCCACGACCAGAAAGACCAGAATAATGCCGAAGATTCCGCTGATTCGCCGGGTTATCTTGCGATTTGTCATGTTCGCTTTACCTTTCCTTGAGGACCGGTTGGTCCCAACTGCTTTGTTGGCGCTCCAGGCGCCAACCTTCGGAGTGCGGCAGTTCGTGACTGCCGCCTT
>CAYOIT010000045.1:0-29851 GCA_964404035.1 uncultured Verrucomicrobiota bacterium
GCTAGGTACAAAGTGTCGTCGTCATGCGCCAGCAAGGCGTTGACCCGGGCATTCTCCCGCCCGAACACCACAGACTTGGCATCAAAATCCTTGCTGGGATCGCCCGTGAAAGTGACGGTCCGCCGCTTCACTGTGATGCTTTTCGCGGAATCCACCTCGGTGAGATACTTGACCTTGAATTGTTGGGCCTTCTGCGTGTCATCGGGGGAGATCGTCAAGGCACCGGAGCCCAGCGGCTTCACCGTATCGAGGCCACTGACCCTGCAATTGATGAAGGCCGTCTTTCCTGCCTGGATATAGAGCGTGCCGTCATTCGCCCGTGTGATCGAGCCACCGAAATCCTCGGCTCCCATTCCTGGCGGAACGGTGTTCATGTTCGCGCCAGGAACCGCCTCTTCGGGCCACTTGATCTTCATCGGATCCCCTTCGAAGAGACTCGAGATGTAGTAGCCCGATGAGGAAAGAATGTGCCATTCCCCCTTGTCGGTGCCGATGACAAAGAGATTTCCGAGCGGCGGCGGCATCGTCACTGTGCCGGCAAAGTCATAGGCCGCGCGGATCAGTCCCAGCTTGGCGGGTGGAGCAAGATGCCCGCCGTGCACGCCGACATAGTTATTGGGATACGAAAAGACCCGTTTCCTCGTCCGAATGTCGTAGCAGGGAAAGTCGCTGTGTTCGGCGCCGTACCGCCCGTTGAAGATGACGTAGTTCCCGTCTTCCGAGACCAGGCTCTTCTGGGCCCCCATACCGCCCCGGGTGGCAAGGTTTTCCGGAACCGGTAACAGCAAGGCCTTATCCGGCGCATAGACGGGGGCTCCGCACGGCGTCCAGTCCGTCACGTCGATCTGGTATTTTCCGCCGGAGAAGGTCATGGCCTGGTTGAAATACATGTACCAGCCATCGACCCAGCCACCCAGATCCATCGGGTACTCTTTGCGCTCTGCCGGTTGTTCCAGCCCGTCTCCGTTGGCGTCGGCCCACACGATCATGCCACCCAGCCGGTTTTCTTTCACCGTTTCGCCATCGTAGTACTTTTCTTCCTGCGCCATCGGCAACAGCCGTGTCCGCAGTTTCCAGTCGGCTGGTCCGATCCGCTCATAGATACTGACGGGATGAAAGCCGTGCCATCCGCCGCCGATGGCCGCGTAGATCCGCCCTCCCTTGCCTGTTCCAAACCGCGCATTCTGCCAGCGGCCGCGATAGATGACCGCCACGCACTCCGCTTTGCCGGTCTCCTGTGCGATCTTCCATTCACACCCTTCGCCGATCATCGTATAGGGGTCAGCCGGGCAGATCGATCCACCACCGGCGCCGTAGTCGGTCGGGCCGAAAAACTCCTTTTCGAAGGTGCCAGTCTGCGCATCCCATACGGAAATCCTTCTGGGGGCGCCGTCGCGCTCCATGACCCAGAGTTTGCCTTTCGGATCAACTTTGAGCCCGGCCACAAACAGGAGACCGCTCTTATCCCACGGGCCAAGCAGGTTTCGCCCGCCCGGCTTGCCAATGGTTCGTACGAGCTTTGCCTTCGCCTGGCCAGTCGACGATCCCGTCGCGTCAAAGACGTCGATCTGGTTCGCGGGATCAGACCGTCCCACATAGATATTGCCAACCTTGTCGGCCGTGACGCTTCTGGCGTCTTTCAGGCCGTCGACCACCGTGGTAAGGACTCCGGTCTCGGGGTTCAACGTGGCGATCGTGGTCGTTCCACAAACCACGTAAATCTTTCCGTCGCTGCCGACCTTGAGGTCCCCGGGATTCTCGACCGTAATGTTCTTCAGAAGTTTCCCAGTCGCCCCATCCAGCACCAGAATCGTGTTCCCGGACTTCTGCTCTCTATTCCATGAAGTATTCGCCGGGCCGTAGCTTACGAAGAGCTTTCCGTCGAGGGCGGCAAGGCCGCTGGCGGTGGGTTCATTCGTGACACCAGCGGGCCTGACGGAAGCCAGAATCTTGCCCAGCTCCAAAGTGGCCTCGTCTGAGCCCTGCCAGTTGACATACTCGCCCTTCTTGCTGTCGAGCCGGTAGAGCATGTTGCCCTGCCCTTGGTCGTAGACGAAGACGATGCCCTTGTCGACGGCCACCAGGGCCGCGCCGCCAAAGCCGCCGCGCTTGTGGCGCCATTTCACCTTGCCATCGAAGTCCGTGCAGACCAGAGCCTTGCCGGCCTCGGAGGCGCCCCACCCCAGGTACAGGCTGGCGCTGTCGGCATCGACCGCGCTGGGATTTCCCATGTCGCCGCCCCAGTTGCCGCCGGGAGAATCGAAAGGGGCTTTCCCTCCATTGCAGGCCCAACCCACCAGGCTGAGTCCGAGACCTTTGTGCCAGATCGCCTCCCAGGTATAGTCGCCTGCAGGAACCGGGTCTCCGGGCTTCCGGTCACTCGGCGTGCTGAGACCGTCCCACAGAACCTCCTGGCTGCCTTTGGTCATGAATTTGGCGTTCACCAGGTTCCTGACCACCTGCCCGTCGGCATTCTTGATAATCAGAGAGACCACACCATCCTCAGGCAATTGCAGCCCGATTTTGGCAAACCCTTCAAGCGTGTCCGCCTTGAAGAGACCTTTCCAATCGACCACCGGAAGTCCGTCCTGGGGTGAGTTGGTCAACCCCTTCTCCAGCTTCACCGGGAACGTCCGTCCATCGGAAAGGCGGAGCGGCAGGGGCTCCATCTTGCCGGCGGGCTCCAACTTCGCCAGCCCCCAGCGATCATACGACCTGAACGCAAAGACACGATCCGGTGTAACGCCCGGACGGAAGAGATCTTTCGTCGAGATGCGCATCTTCGAACTGGTTCCGAAATTCGGCTCATAGGTCATGACGATCGTATCGCCCGGTTTCGGGACATACCCATTCGTGGTGAGCAGCTTCCAGGGGATGGCCATTTCCTGGATGTACCCCTTGCCCTGTCCGGAGCCCGCCGCGGGGTCGTCCGGGTTCTTCACGAAGGCCTGTGCGGCTCCTTCCTTCTTGGCGTCCTTGATGACCCCTTCATCAAAACGCTTGCCATACGTCACGTTGATCATATCGCGGCCATCGCGGCCACACCAGGCGGTGAGGTGGGTGGTTTTCTGGACAGCGGGATCCTGCCGGGCGGTTGTGTCCGGCATTCCAGAGGCATTGACGATGAGGCGCACCTGCAGGCAGTCGCCGCCCCAACCCGAATCAGACCCGCAGAGGCCGGGGTTGTTCATGGGGGTGGTGTCAACCCAGCGGGTCAGGAGGTAAAGGTTCTCCGAGTCGTACATGGCGCTCTGCCAGGAGGCGAACTGATCACGGTAGTTTTCAACATCAGAGCAGATGAACAGCGATCCGGACAGATTCCAGTCGTCGAGGTTTCCGTCGACGACCACTTTCCCGGGAGCGGAAAGAATCCTGAAGTCTGTGTTTTCGGTCTCCGTCGCCACCGCGCTGTGACAGAGGCTCACAGCCGCAAAGGCCAGCGCCACCCAGCGGCCCTTGATTCCAGTTCGCGTTGGCTGCCTCAAGCTCGTCGTAAGGCTTCGCATGGCTGGTTCATTTCTTTGCATCGAGGCTCCTTGTGTTGTGTTGCGGCCCAATCGAATACCGGATGTCAGCGAACGAATCACCCGGTTCTGAGGGTTTCAGATCCAAAGTCTGTTGCCAAAGCCAGGCGCAATGGTTGGACTTGAAAACCAGTGCGTTCCAGCCTTGATTGAGTTTTACGGAGACGACCTTCGGTCTCTTCGGCTCAGCGTTGATCATCCCTGCGTAAAGTTTTTTGCCATTGAGCCATGCGGTAAGCCAGTTATTCCCCGCAAAAGCCTTCGTGTTCAAGTGAAGCTCCGCAGCGCGCTCGTGGCTTGAAAATACCCAGCGCGCCCCATAGCCAGTGTCGAAAAGAGGGACATAGGAGATTGCCGCGAAATCAATGCTCCCCGGCGCGTCGAGGCCGGTGAAATTGACGCTGGCATAATAAGGCTGCCAGTCAAGCTTGCCCGTCTCGGAAGGCTGGACCTCGAGGAAGGCGTCGCCGGACTCGATCGCTTTGTCGAGCGGCGTCACCGCCTTTTCGGAATCGAAATCACTGCCCCGTACCCAGAAGGGTTGCCGAAATCCGGCCGCGAGCAGCCAGGGAGCAGGGATTGACACCTCTCTGCTGGAGGAGTTCGTCCCGTCAGAACCCTCCAACTTGAGCACGTTTAACTCGTGTTCCGGAACACCGCTCACGATGAACTCCCCCTCTTCAGCCTGGAGGCTCGAGGGGGTGATCTCCCAACCGGAGGCGGATAGGACCATGCGCACGCCTCCACCCGGCGCTTTGCAGAAGCAGTGGACACGAAACGTCTGCCGGCCTGATGCATCCGGTTGGCCTGAGGGACTCAGCGCCCAGGACAGCGAAGGCCTTAGATCCCCAGCCGCCTTCTCCATGACCTCGGCCAGGCGGGTTTCCTCAAGCTTTTTCGCCGCCGCTTCTTCGCCGAGTCCGCGAAGGATCGCCACAGCAATGGCAATATGACCGGCGGCGTTGGGATGGACGAAGTCGTAAGTGACATGGAAGTCCGGATTCAGCGTCCGGCCCCGTTTCAGGATCTCGCCCACCCCCTCGCCTGTCGGCAGATAGATACCACCGAACTCCCCGGCAAGGGTCTCGACACGCGCGTTCAACTTGGCGCGCGCAAGATTCTTGGGCGAGAGCAGGTCTTCCGTGTGGGGGGTGATCGAGCAAAGGGCAATCGTTGTGGGAGAGGTTCTGGCCCGAAGCGCCTCGATAAGCTCCTTGTAGCCAGCCTGCCAGTGATCCAGGCTTGCGGCATCTTCCCCGACATAGGGCGACAAGATGTCGTTCATGCCGAGCATGACCACAAGTACGTCCGCCTGCTTATCGAGGGAAGCCTTGAGAGGGACACCCTTCACGTCAAGCTCACGCTCATTCTTCCGCGAAGAACTCTCGACGCCCTTCCAGGACCCGATCCCCTGCCCGCTGCCTCCGAGCGGGACAAGATCCGGCCTGCACCCGGGATGGACCTGCTCCAAGGCCCATTCGATCTGCCGAACAAAGCCGGCCGAATGGTTGCGGCTGAGTCCTGTTATGCTGTCGCCCACGAAAACGACGCGCGCGCTTCCCTCTTTCAGGGAAGGCCGCCCTTGCCCCATCGCGGTGGCCGCGCCCGCCTGTGTCCCGGTAAGCCCGGCAGTCGCCACAGCCAGCGATAACAAATACGCGAGTGTTTTCATGTTAATACCGGTCCAGGCGCCATCCTTCCGTATGTTAACAGTCGTCAAACAAAGCGCACCGACGACAAGGTGATCCCTGAAACATCAAGATAGCCCGGGCGGGCGGCGGCTACTTCATCATCATGCAGAGATCAAAAAGGCTTGCTTGATGCAGCTCGGGCACTTTGGTCACTGCGGGAGTTTCATACCCCTCATCACGAGGCAAATCCTTCCTCTGCCGTGCGGCGACCGCCAACTCATCGCACCGGGTATTCTCCGGGTTATCGGTGTGGCCTCTGACCCATACAAACTTGACGTCATGCCTGGCCGCCAGGTTCAACAGCTCATCCCACAGATCTGGATTCAGCGCGGGATCTTTCCCCTTGTTTCTTGTCCAGCCGTTCTTCCGCCAACCCGCGGCATAGCCCCCGCTGAACATGTCCACCACATACCGGGAGTCGCTATAGATCGTGACCGTGGACTTCTCGTCTCCCAGGGTTCGGAGTCCAATAATGGCTCCAAGGATCTCCATGCGGTTATTGGTGGTCTTCAGAAAGCCGCCCGAAAGCTCGGTGCGCTGTCCGCCACGGAACAGCACAATGCCGTACCCGCCAGACCCGGGATTGGGGCTGGCGGCACCGTCGGTGTAGATAACGACTTCGCGGAGTTCAGAACACATGGGGGAAGAGGTCACCAGTCGCCCTTGCTACACCACACGCCGCGGCGGTCTCGGCCCTGCGTACTTCGGAGCACCGTGCGTCGGCGGGCTGTGTTTGGGCGCACTGTGCGCCGGCGTACCGTACTTGGGTGCGCCATAAGCTGGTGCACTACTGCTCCGGCCCGTCTGCCCGAGCGGCATGGCCTGCACGGTCCGCCCCTCGAAACTCTGCCGGTTGAGCATCTGCACGAGGTCGCGGGTGTCCTCGATACCCACCTCGATCACGCTGGTCTGGTCCATGATCTCGACCCGCCCGACGCGCAGCATCGGGCCCCGTGTGGCCCGGTTGATCAGCGTCATCAATGCCGGCGGTGTCAACCCGTTACGGTGACCCACGTTGACCTGGAGCCGCGTGACAGGTCCCTCCGAGGCGCGGTCCCGAGGTGCCCTCGCCTCCCGACGCCCCATCCGTTCCTGGCGGTCACCTTCGACCCGCTTAAAGGGCTCACGCCGCTCACTCTCCCCGCGCCCAACGTGCTCGCGACGATCCCCCGCCCCGCGCTCTTCACGACGCGGGGGCCGGTGCTCAGGCGTTGAGGCATTGAGATCCGGAGCCTTTTCATAGTCCGCCAGGAATCGTTCAAAGTCCTTCGCCACCAGGCGGCGCATCAGGTCCTCGCGCGTCAGTGACTCAAGCGAGGACTCAATCACTGACCAATAGGGCGCAAGGCGCTTCTCGTCGGCTTGAATCCCCTTCACCCGGTCCAGGACCACCTGCAACTGCGCCTCGCACACCTCTCGGGCCGTCGGCACGTTCTTGTGGACAAACTGCTTGCGCACCACGGCTTCCAGCGCGCGCAGCCGGTAGGCTTCCCGGGCATTGGCCAGCACGATCGACACGCCTTCCTTGCCGGCCCGACCCGTGCGCCCGCTGCGGTGCGTATACAGGTCAGGATCGTCAGGAAGATTGTAATTGATCACGTGCGTCAGGTCCGTGACATCCAGTCCGCGCGAGGCCACGTCGGTCGCGACCAGGAGTTGGCGCTGCCGGACGCGGAAGGCATGCATCACGCGATCGCGCTGTATCTGAGTCAAATCCCCGTGCAGGGCTTCCGCGCTATAGCCGTCGGCAACCAGTTGCGCCGCCACCTCCTGGGTATCGATTCGGGTGCGGCAGAAGACGATGCCATAGATCGTGGGCAGACAGTCCAGGATGCGCCGCAGCGCGGCATAGCGATCACGGGCATGCACGACGTAGCATTCGTGCCGCACGGTATCGGACCCGGCATTGCGTCGCCCGACGAGGATTTCCTCGGGATCGTCCATGTACTTGCTGGCGATGGCCGACACGGCCCGCGGCATCGTGGCCGAGAACAGAAGGGTGCGCGCCGTGTCAGGCGTGCCGGCCAGAATGGCGGCCAGGTCCTCTTCGAACCCCATGGACATCATCTCATCGGCCTCGTCGAGGACGACGCGCTGAACCCGCGACAGATCCGCCCGCTTACGACGCAGCACGTCGTTCAACCGGCCAGGCGTGGCAACGATGATGTGGACGCCGCGATGAAGTGCCCGCAGTTGGGTGTCAATGGGTGAACCGCCATAGACGGCAAGAATACGAATACCGCGGAGGTGCTTCGCGAAGGAGGTCAGATCGCGGGTGATTTGCAGACACAACTCACGGGTTGGGCACAGGATTAGTGCCTGCGGAACGTTCAAGGCCGGGTCGGTAAGATGCAACAGGGGGAGACCATAGGCGGCCGTCTTGCCGGTCCCCGTCTGCGCCAGGGCCACGAGGTCGCGTGTTCCCTTCAGCAGCGGGGGAATAACCTTGGCCTGAACGGGTGTTGGCGCCTCAAAACCAAGATCTGCCACCGCCTGCACCAAGGCTGGTGCCAATCCAAAATCATTAAATGTCGTGATCTGTGTCGTCATACGTGTCGTCCTTCATCGAACCATACCTCAGCCCCACCCCGCGACACCTGCCGCGACGCCAGCCAACACGAAGATAATGGACTTCGGCGAGAAGAAAGTCAATCCTGACGGCGACTTCAACCCCTTGTCTGGCGGCCTTTGCGGGCACCATCCCCACCCTATTGACGGGTTTGTTCCGGCGTCGACAAGCGATTTCCGCATACGCTTCTCGACATACGGACCCGATGGCCCCATACTTACCCCCCCTTTGAAACTGGAGAGAGAATGCCGAATGCTAAGCTAAGAAATATCGCCATCATCGCACACGTTGACCACGGCAAGACAACCCTGGTAGACCAGATCCTGAAGCAAGCCTTGCTTTTCCGAAAAGCCGAGGATTTCCACGACTGTTTCCTCGACAACAATGACCTTGAGCGTGAGCGCGGCATCACCATTCTCTCGAAAAACGTCAGTGTTCTTTACAAGGACACCAAGATCAACATCATCGACACCCCCGGGCATAGCGACTTTGCCGGTCAGGTGGAACGCGTCCTCAAGATGGCCGATGGAGCGTTGCTGTTGGTCGATGCGGCGGACGGCCCGATGCCCCAGACCCGTTTCGTGCTGCATAAGGCGCTGGAACTGGGCTTGCAGTGCCTGGTGATCATCAACAAGGTCGACAAGAAGGACGCGCGGCCCGAGATCGTGCATGACAAGATCTTCGATCTCTTCGTGGAACTCGGCGCCACCAACAAGCAGCTAGATTTCACCATCCTCTACGCCAGTGGACGCGAAGGCTGGGCAACCCTGACCCTGGACGGCGATCGCACCTCCATTGTTCCCTTGATGGATGCCATCATCGAACATATCCCCGCTCCAAAGCGACACACCGGCCCGGCACAGATGCAGGTCACCACCATCCAACACTCCGACTATGTCGGGCGAACCGGCATCGGGCGGGTGTTTAGGGGGAAACTTGACCTGAAAACACCGATGTGCCACATCAAGCGGGACGGCAGCATGAAGCCTGCTCAACTCAAGCAGTTGTTCACGTTTGATGGCTTGGGACGTAGCTCGGTCGAGACCATTTCCTGCGGCGACCTCTGCGCCATTGTCGGGATCCCGGATATCGACATCGGTGACACCCTGGCCGATTTGGAGCGCCCTGAGGCGTTGCCCCCCATCCATATCGATGAGCCGACGATCTCCATGATCTTCCGGATCAATGACTCGCCTTTCTTCGGCCGGGACGGGAAGTTCGTCACCAGTCGCCATCTCAGGGAAAGACTCCTGCTCGAAGCTGAGCGCGACGTCGCCTTGCGTGTTGAGGAGGCGGGCGGCGAGGCCTTCAATATCAGCGGGCGCGGAGTCCTTCACCTTTCCATTCTCATGGAGAACATGCGCCGTGAGGGGTTTGAGATGACCGTCTCCCGGCCTCGCGTGATCATGAAGGACAACAACGGCCAGAAAGAGGAACCGATCGAAACCCTGACGGTCGATGTGCCTGAGGTTTATGCCGGCAAGGTGATTGAACTGGTCGGCATGCGGCGCGGAACGCTCATCCGGGTCGACCAACACGGAGCGCGCACGTTACAGGAGTTCCATATTCCCACCAGGGGCACCATCGGGCTGCGCAGCAAGTTGCTCACGGTGTCTGCCGGTGAAGCCATCATTTCGCACTGTTTCATCCATTACGCCCCTTTCGCCGGAGACATCAACCAGCGTAACAAGGGCTCCATGATCAGCATGGCCAACGGAAAAGCGGTGGCCTTCGCGTGCGACGGCCTTCAGGCGCGTGGGTTCCTTTTTGTGGACCCGGGCGAAGAGTGTTACGAAGGGATGATCGTAGGGGAGCATTGCCTGGATACCGACCTCACGGTCAATATCCAGAAAGCCAAGGCCATGACCAATATCCGGGCCGCCGGCAGCGACCGGAACTTGGTGATTGCCCCATCGGTCCGCATGAGTCTGGAGCAGGCCGTTGAATACATCGCCGATGACGAACTCGTGGAAATAACCCCGAAGTACGTTCGCCTGCGGAAGCGGCTGCTTAAAGAGTTCGAGAGAAAACGCGTTCGTCGGCAGACCGACGCGTAGCAAGCGGGATCAAGGAAGCGGGCGGGACGCGATGCCGACGGCACGGTTCCGCCCGGCAGAGACTAAGCGCCTTCTCTTCCCACCCAGTCCGAAATCTCCCCGACCAGAACCTTTCGCAGTTCCTTCCTGAAGGCACTCGGTTCGCCGGCATAGACATCGTGGAGATTAATCAGGAAGATGGTGATGGTTTTGGCGTCCTTGTCGGCAAAACTCAGAGCTTCCGGCAAGACCCCTTTCGTCAGAACCGTTCTGCTGGGCCGGTCTTCGAAGAGGATTCGTACCCCGGCCATTCGCTCTCTGATGTCAGGTGGCTGATTCTCCAGGATGGAATCCGTTTCCTTGTGTGCCACTTTTTGCAGTTTGACCATGAGGCGACCGTAGAGCGTTAGAGCGATATGCGACATAGGGAGATAGAATAGGCCTTTTCCTCAGGAGGTACCAGCAAGGATTAAGCCCTGCCCGCCTCGCACTTACCTCGCATATCCTTATGTCTGGCATAAAAAGGGCCGGTGGGCTACGATTCGAATGGCACTAAGGCATGTAGCCAAAGGCCTGTCATCGAACAAGGAGCTACCATGGGCAAGTCACAGGACGCGAAGAAGAGCATCAAGAAAGCACCGCAAAAGACCAAGGCAGAGAAGAAACTGGCCAAGAAAGCCAAGGCGGCGGCGCGGGTATAATCAGTCAGGAAGAAGCCGCCGCTCCCCCGTGCCCCAAGAGAGCATCGGGGGGCGGCGGCGTCCCCACTAAACAGAAGAACCGCGGTCCTAGAACCGCGGTTATTCTGCAGAGCATTTACCTACTCCCGGGTACCCCAGTCGGCCAGTCGAGTCAGAGTTTGTTGGCTCCTGAGGAGCCATCCTGATCATCGCCAACCTCAGGTCAGGTAATATGTTAAGCATGCCGTATGCCTTGGCATCGGTGGTGAGGGGCTTTGACAAACTCTTTGCACTTCAACCGCAATATTCCCGGCAAAGGACCAGACTCAGCCACTATCGAGTATTGCCATCGATCTCTGGTGCTTGGCAGAGTGTCTCTTTTCTCAGGCCTGAAACATGACTCGCAACACTGAGACAGAAATGACACAAACACCCGCCTCACCAGCCTGCAGGTAGCTTACGTCTGGCCTCAAGAGTGCCTCTTTACACGTTTCCAAGGGTCAGATCTCCTATGAGCCTGAAGACATGGCCTTCACGCTCAACGCGCAAGTCTCGTCCCGGAAACGCACGGGGCAGCTCGACAATCAAGCGCTCCACCACTTCGTCCTCGATCACCCGGACGAACTCGGGCGGGACGCGTTGCAGGGTGGCGAGCCGGATCTGAACAGTATAGCCGGCCCCGTGCTTTGAGCCGTAGCCAGCGGAAAATGCCGCCCCCAAGTCAAACAGCCCGTCATCTTCAGGGTTGGCGGTGGCACCTTGTTTAGCCCGGGCGGGATGCAATGGAAAGCGGGCCGCGTACTTCCGTTCGAGTTCCACGTCAATCTGGTCAAACACTGCCTTCAGGCGGCTTTCCCAATCCAGGACTTTGTGATGGCGAACGGACATGGGGGCAAACTTTACCACCTTGGTCCTGGTGACGCAACGAAAGGAGCCTGCTCAGCTCCCGAAATCTTGCCTTCCACCCTCATTCCGGAGATACTACCTCCGTGTCGACACCCGTGACCCTTCATTATCGAAAAAGAATCATCGCCCTCCCGGCGGTCGTGGCCGCCGGGCTGATCCTCATCGGCGTGGGCCCCGTCTGCCGCACGACCCTTGCGGGAGATGCTTCCGCGCCTTCCGCCGATTCAGGAGACAGCACGAACGAGGTTGTCGCCAAACTCGGGACGCCCCAGGGCGTCATCACGCGTGGACGGCTGACCACCTATTACTATGACCGCGGCATGGTGGACTTTATCGACGGTCGCGTGAAAACGGCCTTTCTGATCACCCCTGAGCAGGTCGAGCGTCAGCGCGCGGAACGGGAGCGAAACGAGTCCCTGCAACGCCAACAGGCCGAAGCCCAGCGTCAGCATCTTGTCGAGGAAGGGCAACGCGAGTTACTCGCGCATCAGGCCGATGGCACCTTCGAAAGCACGCCCGCCACGAATCGCCTCGCCTACTGGCAGTCCTTTTCCCGCCGATACCCTTACACGGATATCGATAGCGAACTGATGAAGGCCCAAACGGCCGTGGAAGTCGAAGCCACCCGGGAGAAACAAGCCAGGGAACTACAGGCACTCAGGGACCGCATTGCGGCCATCCAGGCCCGACTCACTCAACTGGATGCCGACTATGCGGCGTCGCTGGCCAACTGGAAACGCAACGAGATCGAGGCCGAACGGGGCGAGTTGAAGGCCGAACGCGAAACCGTTCTCGGCCGGATTGACAACCTTCAAGACAGGGATCAAACCTCCTCAACCAAGGCCCCGTGAACCTCGCGGGTCACGACAAGAGACGAGAGCAGGCGCCCTAGCGCTCTTCGGTCTTAGGCACCGGCTTCTTCGACTCTGCCGACACCTTTCCCAGAAAATCAGGCAGATCGAGACCGACCTGTCTCGCCAACTCATGCATCGGCGGCAGCGCGCCCATGATTTTCTTGCCCAAGCTGCTCATGCCACCATTCTCGGAGCCGCCGTCCCACACGATGATCTTCTCGATAGGCAGATCCTGAATAGCCTTGGCCTGGATGTTGGCGATCTCCGTCAGCTTCTCGATGAGCAACAGCGCCGTGGCCACCTGGGGATCTCCCGCCGCCTGGACGAGGTTGCGATAGCCGGTCGCCTTACCGTCAAGAACGGCCTGGGTTCCGCGGCCCTCGGCTTCCATTCTGGCCATGGTGGCCTCCGCCTGCCCCTGGGCCAGCAGAACCGATTGCTCGCGCTGCGCGTCAGCCGCGATGACAATGCGCTTCTTCTCGGCATCCGCCGGCACAACGATTTCGGCGTTAAGGCGCGATTGCTCGCGAATGGCGCGCGCATCCTCGGCACGTTTCTGGGCAATTTCCTGAGCGACCCGAATGGCGCCATCCGCCTCGCGCGACGCCGACTCACCTTTATTACGGGCCTCTTCCTCGGCCACTTTCTGGGTGGCTCGATAGCTGGCCTTCTCGGCGTTCGCGGTGGACTCGGAGTGCACGGCATCGGCGTCCAGCTTGGCGGTCTGCTGGCGCTTACTCTTATCCGCCGTGGCTTCGCCGATCTGCGCTTCAGCAATCGCGGCCGCCACCAACTGGCGCTTCTTCCTGTTGGCATCCGCTTCACCGATCTCCGCATCGGCCACGGCCGCCGCCACGGCGACACGCTGGTCACGCTGCCGTTCGGCAACCCCGGTCTGGCCCCGCTTCTCCTGCTCAGCCACATCCACATTGGCCTGATTGATCGCCTCGGCCGCCGCCTTTCGTCCGATGGCCTTGATGTAACCGGATTCGTCGTCGAGATCGCGGATGTTGACGTTAATCAGCGCCAAGCCGATCTTCTCAAGTTCAACGGCTACAGCTTCATTCACTTTGGCCATGAACGATTGGCGGTCCTGATTGATATCTTCAATGCGCATGGTGGCAATCACGGCACGCATCTGGCCGATAATGATGTCCTGGGCCAGCGTCTGAATCTGCTGAGTGCTCAGGCCCAGCAGCCGGATGGCGGCGTTCTCCATGATCCCGCTCTGGTTTGAAACGGCGGCGGTCACCGTGGTGGGCACCGTCACACGGATATTTTCCTGGGACAAGGCATTCGAAAGATCAATGGGCACAACGAACGGCTCCAGGTCAAGATAGTCGTAGGCCTGAAAAAGGGGCATCACGAAGGCGGCACCGCCATGAACGCACTTGGCCGCTCCACTCTTGGTCTTGCCGTAGATCACGAGGATCTTGTTGGAGGGGCAACGTTTGTAGCGCCGCACAAACGTGATCAAGAGCACCAGCGTGATGACCGCGACCAGAAGCGTCAGGAAGATTCCTGTGACTCCCGCGGCAACCGGCTGGGCTTCGCTATACTGCGCAATCGGCAATGTGGGAAAGAGGAGGGTCATGGTGAGGGAGCCTTTCCGGTGGAGGGTTGACGATCAACTTCGACTTCAACAAAATTCGGACCAATGACACGGGTGACCCGTACCGCGGTTCCCGCCTTAACGGCCGCCCCACCCGCCACGCGCGCCTTGAAATGCGTCATCACGCCAGAGCAGGGCATGCGAATCTCCCCCTGGCCTCCCGCGGGAATATCCAGATAAACCATGCCGAAATTCCCCACACAGGTGGTGATCCGCTGGTTGCCGGTTTCGGTCATGCGGCGCAGCAGGTGAAAAATGTATGAAACAACGAACATGGCCGCAAGACCCCAGACCAGGGCGTAGCTCAGTGATCGGGTCACCGTGAGTCCCTGGTTCATGTACAGGGCGCCGGCCCAGGAAAACAGCGTGAAGAACGCCACAATCGACCGGACACTCAGGAGCTTGAACGTCAGAACCGAATCCCCGGCATCCGTTGGGGTGTCGTGCACGGCCATGGGCTCGACGTGGGTATCCAAATCCGTATCGGCCCCACCCAAACCGATCAGAGCCATGGCCAATTGCGCAAGAAAGAAGACGCTAAAGAACGTGGCCGCCATGTAGAACGCCTGATTCAGGACATACAGCCCCGACCACCATGCCGTTATTGCTTCCATAGTCGTGCCTCTTCGAATTCCACGTAGCGCCCGTACCATCTGATCACTTAGCTCTAATGAATAGCGCTTTATCGTAAGCCTGGCCACAAAAAACACGGGCTATAGGCGAAAGGCGCTCAGGCAAAACGCTGTACACCCCGGGCGCGATCCGGTATTTTCGACGCCATGCATACGGTCTCACAACACGTTCACAAACTGATCCTTGTCGTCGTGACGGCGCAGGCGATTCTTGGCTTTCCCAGTCCGGCTCGCGCCGGTTTTGAATCACTCAGGCAGTCGGTCGTCAAGATCCACGTCACCATTCAACGCGAGGACTTCCAGCAGCCCTGGCAGGGCGGACAGCCCGGCGGCGGCAGTGGATCGGGGTTCATCATCCCCGGGAAACGCATTCTCTCCAACGCCCATGTGATCTCTGATGCAAAGTTCATTGAGGTCCAACGGGAAGGCAACCCCGCCAAGTATCCGGCCACCGTTGCCTTCGTGGCGCATGACTGCGATCTCGCCGTTCTGACCGTCAAGGATCCCGCCTTCTTCGCCGGCACCCGTCCCCTGCCCTTTGGGCGAACGTTGCCGGAACTGAACGACGAGGTCGTTGCCCTCGGCTACCCCATGGGGGGTGACCGCCTTTCGCTGACGCGGGGCGTCGTCTCCCGTATCGACTACGGTCTCTACGCGCACAGCACCGTGGACTCCCACCTGGTCCTGCAGGTCGACGCGGCCATCAACCCCGGCAACAGCGGCGGGCCCGTGCTGCTCAAGAACAGGGTCATCGGACTTGCCTTCCAAGGCATCGCAGGATCCCAAAGCATCGGCTACGCCATTCCGCTTCCCGTCATCGAGCGCTTCCTCAAGGATATCGAGGACGGAACCTATGACGGCTATGCCGAACTGGGCGTTGCCGATCAGGACACCGTCAATCCCGCCCTTCGGAAAGACCTTGGACTGGCGCCCAACCAGACAGGGGTTGTGATCGGTTTCGTCGATCCTTTTGGTGCCGCCGCGGGAATCCTCCAGCCACGCGATGTTCTCCTGTCGATCGACGGACACCTGATCGATAACGAAGGAGCCGTGCAGTTGGATGACACGACCGTGGCGTACGCTGAACTGGTGGAACGCAAGCAGTACGGGGACTCGGTAGGGCTCTCCGTGTGGCGCGACGGAAAGACCCACGCCATCGTCATTCCCCTCAAGCGATGGAATGATCCCTTTGTCTTCCGGCAGACTTACGACCGGCGCCCTGACTATACCATCGTCGGAGGGCTCGTGTTCTCGCCTCTGAGCCGCGGGTATCTCGTCACCCTGGGCAACGACCTCAACGCGCCCTCCGCCCAGAACCTCCTGTACTACTCCCAGTACGCCAAAATCGACCGGCTCTTCAAGAACCGCGAACAATTCGTGGTCCTTTCGGCTCGGCTACCCCACCCCGTCAACACCTACTGTGACGGTTACCTCCACCAGATCATTGCCACGGTGAACGGGCAACCTATCGGACGCATTGACGATATCCCCCGCGCCCTGGCTCAGACCACGAACGGCTTTCATATCCTGCGATTCGAAGGCAACGATAACCCGCTCATTCTCGACGCCCGGCTCCTGCCTAAAGCCGACGTCGAGATTCTCTCGCGCTACAACATCCCCGAGTCCTCCTTCTTCAACCCAAAGGTATCGCCATGAAGCGGCTTGCCGGTCTTCTTCTGATAGGTCTGACGCTGGTCACTGAATCCCTCCGTGCGGACGAAACCGATGTCATGAGCCGCAGCATCGTCGAGGTGCTGGTTACGGTGCAGCGTTATGATGCGTTGGTGCCCTGGCGCCGCGAACGCCCCACGTCTCGCGCCGGCTATGGTGTTGTGATTGCCCCCTCCCGCATCATCACGAGCGAGGACCTGGTTCGCCATGCCGTCCTTCTCGAAATCCGCCGGCCGGGCGGGAGCGACAAGATTCCGGCGGTACTTGTGCAAGCCGACGCGCGGGCCAATGCCGCGCTCCTCGACATCTCCGCCTCCGCGGAGGGGAAGTCCTTTCCCCCGGTCGACTGGGACGGGAAGGTAGTTACCGGCACAAGAGTGAAACTGGTTCAGTTCGATGACGCCGGACAAATGCAAACGGGAGACGGCCGGATTACCGAAATTGCCGTCGCGCCACTCCCCAGCGCGCCTCACAGCCTGCTGACGTTCAGCGTGCTGACCGACTTGAAACTCGGTCGCACCGGCGCTCCGGCTTTCCACGATGGCCGCCTCGTGGGGCTGGCCATGCAGTATGATGCCGGCAGCCAGACCAGTCTGATCCTGCCGACGGCGGTGCTGAGACGCTTTGTCGAGAGCGTAGCCGCGCCGCCCTACCAGGGACTCGCTACGGCGGGTCTCTTCTGGACCCCGCTGATCGATCCGGTCAAGCGCCGCTACTATGGCCTGCCGGAAGACAAGAAAGGGGTCCTGATCCTGCGCACGGTCCCCCAGTCCGGTGCCGCCTCCGTCCTGAAGGCGGATGATATCATCCTGGAATGGGACCATCGGGCCGTCGATTCGCAGGGTTACTATGACGATCCCGATTTCGGACGGCTCTCATTCCCGCACCTGATCGCCGGACACCGCCGGCCGGGCGACCTGGTTCCGGTCACGGTATGGCGGAATAAGCAGCCGCTCACCGTGCAAGTCCTTCTTGACCCCTTCTCGGACACCCGCGCCCTGATCCCGCTTAACACCGAGGGAGAACAGGCCGATTATCTGGTGGAGGGAGGCGTCATCATGCGCGAACTGACGGCCGACTACCTCTTGTCCCGCGGCAGTCGCTGGATGCTGGGGTCCAATCCCCGTCTGGTAAACCTGTACCTGACCCGTGCCCAATTCCCGGACCGGCCCGGCCAGCGTGTGGTGGTGCTTTCCGCCGTGCTGCCTGACGCCATCAACCGGGGATTTCAGGACTTCCGCGACGATGTGGTGACCCAGGTCAACGGTCAGGCGATCTCAAACCTCAAGGAGATTTTCGCGATCCGAAAGCGTGATGGCGGAATCTGGCGGATCACAACCCAGTCTCGCGGCGTGGACATCGTGCTGGATCGTGAGCAGTTGACGGAAGCCAACGAACGCATTTCCGAGCGGTATCGCATTCCGCGGCTGAGTGCCCGGCATTGAGTCCTGCCGGCGTGTTCAGCCGAACCCCTGTTTTTCAGGCTTGATTCTGGCCCAATCCCCCCTACTGTATCCGCCAATACATAGAACACGTTTCTGTTTGGGAGAATCTCATGAGTGCTATTGCCAGGAAGAAAACAACGGCCAAGTCCGTTAAACCCGTCGTCTCTCGCCCCAAGGCCAAGTCCATCGCGAAACCGGCCGCAAAATCCATCCCGCCGGTTCGCCCCGCCGTGAAGCCGGCACAGGCTACGCCGCCGCCCGCCAGGAGCGAGGTCACCGGTATCGAGACCCTGCGCGCAGAAATGGCCGATCTACGAGCCGCAGTGGAGAAAAGTCTTTCGCCGATCGCCTCGGGGGCGATGGATGAAGTGGATGCCCTGCGACGGGTGTTGAGCTACCTCTTTGAGGCCAGAACCGAGGAAATGGTTCGTGCACTGGTGGCCATCCGCCATGCCGCTGCCTCCATTCCGGAAGGGGGCCGTAATGTCACCGGACAAATCGACGCCCTGCTTGCCGATCTTGGCGCGGTCAAGTTTCAAGCCGAACCGCTTGAGCATGTCGATCCGCTGATTCATGCCATCACCCGCGAAGTGCGGGATGAAACACTGGAAGACTCTGTCATCGTCGAAGCGATCCGGTCAGGTTTCCGAACAGGGCGTGGGATTGTGATCGCCAAGGCCTTGGTGGCGATCAATCGGAGGACTTGACCATGGCGCGTCTCGGCATCGATTACGGCACCACCAATACCGTTGTGGCCTGCTCCGATCGCGGACGCTACCCGCTGGTTCCCCACGTCACGGAAACCTCCATCGGGCGCGTCGTCCGGGAAGCGTTTCCCTCCCTGCTCGTCTGTGATACCGAAACCGGGCGCCTTCGTTTCGGCGCCGAGGCCGAACGGGCTTTGACCGAACCGGGCGCCGAGCGCCGTTTTGTGCCGGTCCGGTCGCTCAAGCGATTGCTGCGTGACTACACCGACGGCGCCCGTTTTGCCGTCAACATCATTCCGGGCGGACTCGATGTGCGGGACACGTTCAGGCAGTTCGCGGCGGCCCTCTACGCCTCCATCAGGAAATCGGGGGTGATTCCGCCGGACGAACCTCTTGAGGCGGTCCTTACCTGGCCCGCCAATGCCAACGGCGCCCAGCGCCATGTCACACGTGCCAGCTTTGCCGACGCGGGATTCAGAATCCTGGGAACCCTGAACGAGCCGTCCGCCTCCGCCATCGAACTGGCCGACCGTCTTGTTCACGGCAACCGGGCCAAAGCCCATCAGCTGAAAACAACGGTCGCGGTGTTTGACCTCGGCGGCGGGACATTCGACGCCTCCGTCGTGAAGATCGATGGAGCGGATTACACGGTGCTGGGTTCGTCCGGAATCGAGAATCTCGGGGGAGACGATTTCGATGATGTCCTGGCCCGCCTTTTCGCCGAAAAACTGAAACTCGACTTCGAGTCCCTCGGCCATTTCCAGCGCACCCTTCTCCTGATGCATGCCTGTCGGGAGAAGGAACGGCTGAGTTCCGGCAGTCTTCGGAACCTCACCCTGGATCCTGAGGAGATTGGCCTGAGCGGCGAGCCCTGCAAGGTGAGCCTTGCCGCTTTCGAAAAACGCCTGACACGCTTGATCGAGCCGTCCGTCATCAAGTTGGCGGAAGTCATCGACCAGGTGGCCGCACAATACCCCGGTGTCAGCACGGAAACGCTCGAAACCATTTATCTGGTGGGCGGCTCGTCGCGCCTGCCGCTGGTCGCGAAACTGATTTCGAAACGTTTCCCCAAGGCCCGATTGTTCACCACCGACAAACCGTTCAGCGCCACGGCCATGGGGGCGGCCATCCTCAGCGCCGAAACGGTTCGCGTCCATGATGTGTTTGCGCGCCATTTCGGCGTGATCCGGCTGACCGACCACGGCAGCCGCGAGGTGTTTGACCCCGTCTTCAAGGCCGGTCTGCCCCTCCCCGGTCCGGGCGAAGCGCCCCTCTCCACCCAGATTCGCTATGTTCCCCGACACAATGTCGGGTACTTGCGGTACCTGGAGTGTGCCACCATCGATGCCCAGGGAAACCCTGCGGCGGGGATTCGCCCCTGGTCTGAAATTCTCTTTCCCTATGACCCTACCCTGGCGTTGACGCAGCCCCTGCAACGTAGCGATATCGAAGTCCGGCATGATGTCACGACCGAAACGATTGAAACCTACCGTTGCGACAGCGACGGCATCATTACGGTTCAACTGACACGCGGCGGCGACAACCAGTCGCGCACCTTTGAAGTATCGAAAAGCTGACCGCCCGGAGGAGTCACCATGGCCGGAGAGCCGCCCACATACGAGGCTTCGAGCGAACCGGTCATTGTCCGGCGGGATCCCTACCTGAAACCGCATGAGGCGGTCATTCGTCGCCGTATGTGGAAGATGAATGAGACCGAACACCGCCTGACCCAGGGCCATAGGCCCCTCGCTGATTTTGCCTCCGGGCATGAATTCTTCGGGCTTCACTTCCGGGACAACGTCTGGGTGCTCCGGGAATGGGCCCCGAACGCCACGGCCATCGAACTCATCGGGGCGTTTAACAACTGGCAGGCGTCACCTGACTTCCGATTCACACGCCGGGATGCGGGCGTATGGGAACTCACCCTTACCGCGGCCGCAATCCGGCATGAAGACCTGTTCAAACTCCGCGTCCACTGGAATGGGGGTTCCGGCGAACGCCTTCCGGCCTATGCACGCCGCGTGGTACAGGATGAGAACACGAAGATCTTCAGCGCCCAAGTCTGGTGTCCGGCCCAGTCCTACCGCTGGAACCAGCCGCAGTTTCAGCGCACGGCGTCCGCGCCGCGCGTCTATGAGGCGCATGTCGGCATGGCCCAGGAAGAGGCGCGGGTTGGAACCTACAACGAGTTCCGGATCAAGACCCTTCCCCGTATTGTAGATGCCGGTTACAACACCATCCAGTTGATGGCCATCCAGGAACACCCTTACTACGGCTCCTTCGGATATCATGTCAGCAACCTGTTCGCCGCCTCCTCCCGCTTCGGCACCCCCGAGGAACTCAAGCAATTGATCGACGCCGCTCACGCCGCGGGACTGGCGGTCATCATGGACCTGGTCCATTCCCACGCCGTTCGCAATGAGGTCGAAGGCCTCAGCCGGTTCGACGGCACCCTTTCCCAGTATTTCCACGAAGGCCCTCGCGGGGACCACGTCGCCTGGGATTCCCGTTGTTTCAATTACGGGAAGACCGAGGTGCTGCATCTCCTCCTCTCCAACTGCCGTTTCTGGCTCGACGAGTACAAGTTCGATGGATTCCGGTTCGACGGCGTGACCAGTATGCTTTACTTCGACCATGGACTCGGTAAAGCCTTTACCTGCTACGATGACTATTTTGGCGGCAATGTGGAGGAGGATGCGTGCTCCTATCTCGCGCTGGCCAACAAGGTCATCCATACCGTACGGCCGGATGCCATGACGGTTGCGGAGGATGTCAGTGGCATGCCCGGACTCGGGGCCCCCCTCAGCGAAGGAGGCCTGGGCTTCGACTATCGGCTGGCCATGGGCACGCCCGACTACTGGATCAAGCTCATCAAGGAGGTTCCGGATGAGCACTGGAACATGAGCGGGCTCTACCACGAACTGACCAACCGTCGGGTCGATGAGAAGACCATCAGTTACGCGGAATCCCATGACCAGGCGCTGGTGGGCGACCAGACGCTCATCTTCCGGCTGATCGAGCGCGACATGTACGACCACATGAGCCTCCAGGACCGGAATCTGCGCGTCGACCGGGGCGTGGCCCTCCACAAGATGATTCGCCTCATCACGCTGGCCACGGCCGGGAACGGTTATCTCAATTTCATGGGGAATGAGTTCGGACATCCCGAATGGATCGATTTCCCTCGCGAGGGCAACCACTGGAGCTATCACTATGCCTGCCGCCAGTGGCGCCTGCGGGATGATGCGAATCTGCGGTACCGTTTTCTCGCGGAGTTCGACAAGGCCATGATGGCCATGGCCGGCACGTACAACCTGCTGAACGTCCCGGGCCCCCATTTCCTGTCCGAGCACATCTCCGACCAGGTGTTGGCCTTTGAGCGCGCGGGATTAATCTTCTGTTTCAACTTCAACCCGCAACGGTCGTTCACCGATTACGCCATTCCCGTCCCACCGGGAGCGTATCATCTGCTTCTGGATACCGATGCCTCATTGCTGGGGGGCTTCGGTCGTATTACGCCGAATCAGGAATACGTAGCCTTTCCTGCGGACTCCAACCCCGGTGCGCCACACTGGGTCCAACTCTATCTTCCCGCCCGCACGGCCTTGGTACTGGCCTGAGCGGGCATCACGTCTCCGCCTCCATCAACCGCCCAAGAAAGGCCGGGACAGCCTGCTCGGTCCGCAGGATGCGCGGCCCAAGAGTCACTGGCTCAAAATCGAGTTGCCTCAGGTGTCCCAGTTCGTAATCGGTGAAGCCCCCCTCCGGCCCGATCGCCAACGAAAGTGGCCCGGGAAGGCCGGCGGGACACGTTGCCCCCTGCGCCGGATGCGCCACCAGCCGGCGGCCTCCAGCCGTCAACTCCGGCACAACATCCTCGACGAAAGGCTTGAACAGCGGGTGGGTCGTAATCACCGGCGGGACGGTGTCCCGAGCTTGCTCCAGGGCCAGTACCACCTGTTCGCGCACTTCGGTCTCGCCTAACCACGGCGACTGCCAATAACTCTTTTCGACACGGAACGCACCAAAGAGCGCCAGGCGCTTGATACCCAGGGTAACCACACACTGCAGCACACGGCGAAAGCACTTGGGACGAGGCAACGCCAGCAGCAACACAACGGGAAGCGGATCCGGCGGGTCTTCCGTCAGGGAAACCTCGAAGGTGAGTCCCTCCCGGTCTATCGATTGCACCGCCCCTGTCCCCATGCGACCGCCGAACACTCCCACGCGCAGGACCTCGCCGACCGCTGCCTGGTGGACGGTCCGGATGTGTTCAAACCGCCGCCCCGTCACCCGTGCCGCCGTCTCGCCAATAAAGTCGGAAGGATGGAGCAGAATCAGGTTCATAGCCTACTCATACCGCAGGCATTCGACCGGTCGCAGGCGGGCGGCATTCACGGCGGGCGCCAGCCCGAACACCACACCGACCAGCCAGGAGACGGCCAGTGCCATGATCACGGCCCCGGGCGTGAAGACTCCCGGCCATCCGGTAAAGCGCGAGGCCAGCGGCACGGCACAGAACCCCAATACGCAGCCCACCACGCCGCCGGCACTCGACAACACCACCGTCTCCGCCAGGAACTGCCACATGATGTCCTGCTGGGACGCGCCGATGGCACGCCGCACCCCGATTTCGGGAATACGTTCAGTGACCACCGCCAGCATGATATTCATGATCCCGATCCCGCCCACCAGCAGCGAAATGGCGGCGATCGCAATCAGGACCATATTCAAGATGCGTTGGGTGCGCTGCTTGCTCTGGAGCAGGTCGAGCGGCACCGTCATCACCACGTCCGAGACGGAGTGAGACTCCCGCAATAGGCGCGCCACCACGCGCGAGGCGTCAAGAATGACCCGCTCGTCAGGCAGGCTGATGACGGCCTGACCGACCTCGGTGCGAGTATACTCCACGCTGCCGCTCTCGCGCTTGAGGGTGGTCGCGCCAAACAGCCGGCGGGCCGTCTTGTATGGAATGAACACGCCGGAGGTCGCCAGCCGTGAAGGCAACCGCACGATGCCCACAATTTCGAAGTAGTCGGATCCAATCCGGATGGTCTTGCCCACCGCCCCACCCACCCCGATCAACGATGACGCCACAGACTCGGTGACCACCGCCACCGGTCGCCCATTCATATTGTCGAGATCGCTCAACTGGCGCCCTGAAATCGCCTCGGAGTTGAAGAGACTGAAATAGTCCGGCGGCACTCCCAACACACGCGCATCCACACGCTGGCTGCCCCGATACACCTTCTGTTTGACGAGATGGCCCATGCGAACCGAGGCCTGGGGCAATAGCGCTTGAAGGCGAGCCACATCGCGGAAAGTGATGCCGTATTGCAGAAGGGCAATCCCTCGCCGCCGGGATGACGCTGAATCATCACGCCCGGCCTCAGGGGGTTGCGTGGAGTCCAGGATCACGTTATTTAACCCCAGCCCCTGGATTTCCTTGAGGACGGTGCGCTGCGCCCCCTCGCCGATCGCCAGCATCGTCATCACCGCCCCGACACCGAACACCACGCCCAGGAGCGTCAACGTGGAGCGCAGTTTGTGCCGGACCAGATTCCTTGCCCCGTCCCGCGCCAATTCCATGAACCAGGCGGCCTTCATGCTGGAGCCTCCTCCGTCAGGACGCCGTCCGCGATCCGCACAATCCGGGGAATTCGCCGGGCGACAGTCAGGTCATGCGTGATCACCACCAGCGTCTTCCCCAACCGATGCAGGTTTTCGAAGATGGCCAGAATCTCCTGCCCGCTCTTGGAGTCCAGATTGCCGGTGGGCTCATCCGCCAGCACCATCGGCGGATTGGTTACCAAGGCACGGGCAATGGCAGTACGCTGACACTCTCCGCCGGACAACTGCCGGGGAAGATGAAGCAGGCGATGCCCCAGATTGACCGCCTGCAGTTGCGCCTCCGCGCGGGCACGGCGCTCGCGCGCCGAGACCCCCTGGTAGAACAAGGGAAGCTCGACATTCTCCACCACAGACATGTGGTTGATCAGGTGGAAGGACTGAAACACGAACCCGATGCTGCGGCCCCGAAATCGCGACAGTTCGGTGTCGTCGAAGGTCGTCGTATCCCTGTCGTCGTACCGGAGATTGCCCGAGGTGGGCGCATCCAGCAACCCCAGCAGGTTGAGGAGGGTGGATTTCCCCGACCCTGAGGGGCCCAGAATGCCGACATATTCGCCGTCGCGAATCGTCAGGTTGACCCCTTCCAGCGCACGCACACCCGCTCCGGCAGGGTAGATCTTCGAGATGTTGACCAGTTCGATCATGATTTCGGCGCAGGGGCTTCAGGCGGATTGAGGTAAACGCGCACGTCCGGCGTCAGGCCTTTGACGATTTCGACATACTGGATGGAGGATCGCCCGATCGTGACCTCGAGCCGCCCATCAGCCGCGGCAGCGCCAAAGGGGTACACAAAGAACTTCTCGCCGTCCCGGAACACGGCATGCACCGGCAGATAGATGGCGGAGGGCACGGTTTCGGTGACGATTTCACACTGGCAGGAGAAGCCCGGTCGCAGATCGCCCGAATTCCCGAGCGCGACCTCCACCTTGAACTCCTTCACATCGGTCCCCCATCCTCCACCCGAGTTCGCCACCTCAGCCACCTTGGTGATGGCGCCGGAAAAGGTCCGTTCGCCCAGCGCCTCGACCGTAACCGTGGCCTGCTGACCGACCTTCACATTCCGGATATCGGCCTCGGGAATATTGATCACAGCCTGCATGGCCGACCTGTCGGGAATGGTCATCAACACCTGGCCGGGCTGGAAATTGGCGCCGACCTCGATCTCGCCCCGCCGCCAGGGCTGGTCGGGGTTCCCGTACATCACCATCCCGAAGAGCGGCGCCCTGACCTCGAGAGCCACCAACTCCTCTCGTGCTGCATCCAGATCCAGTTTGACGCGGTCAACCGCGCGTTGCGCCACCTCTACGGCCTGATTTTTGGTCCGGTACAGAGCCTCGCTTTGCTTCCGGCACTTCTCGAGATCGGTCGCGGCCTTGTCCATCGTGGCTTGCGAGGCGGTGCGGTTCAAGGGGATCGTGTAATCGTTCAAGAGGCGCTTCTCAATGGCGGCCGTTTCGGCCGACAGTTTGGAGGTTTCAAGTTGAATGCGCTCCTCCTCGACCTCGTCCTCCGTTACAAACCCTTCCTTGACAAGGTCTTTCAACTCCTCATAGCGCCGCTGTTTTCTCGTATAGTCGCTGTCGGCTGTCTGCAACTTGACTTCAGCGTTGCGACGATCCATCGGCTCGTTGCCTTCCTTCTGCTTTTGAAGCGTCATTCGAGCGGATTCGAGATCCTGTTCAGCTTTCTTGAGGTTGCTGGTGTTGTCCATCACCTGGATTTCCAACTCGGTCTGGGCCGAAAGCAGGCGGTTCTGGGCATCCGAAAGATTGACGTCGATATCCTTGATCTTGCGCTCCATCTCATCGGTGTTGAACCGCGCGATGACATCGTTCGAGCTCACCTGGGTTCCGTCCGGGATGAGATAGGTGATCACCACTCCCCGCTTGATGCGCGGGATGATCTTGACCGATTCAACCGAGCGAATATCGCCCGATCCCCGCACCGTCACCACCAGCGGCCCTTGTTTGACCACAGCGGTGAGGAGCGTCTTGGACGGTTCCGCCCGTGCGACCCGCGCCTTCCGATAACAACTGATCCCGCCGGTCAACAAAACGGCGA
The DNA here is from genome assembly GCA_964404035.1 of uncultured Verrucomicrobiota bacterium. Classification (GTDB taxonomy): domain Bacteria; phylum Verrucomicrobiota; class Kiritimatiellia; order CAIKKV01; family CAITUY01; genus CAMBRF01. The sequence continues at coordinate 26,020 of CAYOIT010000045.1, forward strand.
GCACCAGACCCACGATCATCAGTTTTTTTACCATTCGTCCCCCCTGCCTCTCACGTCACAAGCCCGGCAGTTCAATCATCGCTCCGTCTGGGCCTACATCCAGCAACCCTACGTCCCGCAGCACCTGTACCCGCTGCTCTTCGTATTGCACCAGCGCCGCGGCATAGGCATTGCGGGCAATCAACAGTTCATTCTGCGCTTCGACCACGTCGCGGTTCGAGAGTTCCCCGTTTCGAAACCGAAACGCGGCGTAATCGGCCCGGCGTTGGGCAATGTCGATATTTCGCCGTTCGATATCCACGGTCGCGGAAAGCGCCTCCAGACGGCTGAAGCTGTCCGTGATGCCCACGCGGACCAGATCCCGTTTCTCGCCGACGTTTCGTTCGGCCGCCGACACGGCAATGAGGGCCTTCTTCACCGAATCACGTTCATCCCGCTGATCGAGCGGCAACTCCACTGAAATACCCGCCGAGTAGTCCATCCCTGACTCGGGAAACTCCGGCGACCCTTCGGCCTGCTTGCTGGCGCCAGCCTTCCCGAAGGCATCCACCTTCGGCAACAGCGTGTTCCGGGCCAGGCGCAAGGCCCTTCGGGCATCGGCCAGCCGGTCCTCCTCACTCTTGAGATCGAGCCGCTGATGCAGGGCCAGCTTCAGGCAGGCCTCCATCGAAATCGACAACGTCTTCTTGGATGGAATCGCTCCCACCACGTTCAGGTGCGTCGAGACCGGGAGTCCCACGTCGATCAGGAACCGGCTCAGACTGATTTCGTACTCCGATTCCGTCTGGGACAGGGAATTATTGGCCGACAACTCCTGCTGCTGCGACCTCATGACATCGATGGCGGGCACACGACGGATCTTGAAGAGCGCCTCCGAGCGCCTCCTCAGGAACATGGACTGCTCGACATTCTGCCGCGTGTTGGCCACCACATCTTTCTTGATGAGAAGATTGTGGTATGACCGCATGATGCCAATCGCAAAATCCTGGCGCTCCAGGGCGAAGGAACGCATCGCATAGACCAGGTCCCGTCGGGTTTGAATCAGTGCATTGTGTGAAGCTTCATACCCCGCCCCCGCCATCAACGGTTGCCTCAGCTCGACCCCGGCCGTGGTGGTATAGGCGGCGTCATTGGTCGCGGATCCCTCCGACTTACCAGCCACCCCGCCGTCAACAGTCAGGTTGCCGCCCAGAGGGAGAAGCTGGCTGGTCTTCAGCCCCACGGTACTGGCGGTCTGTTGATCGGCCCCGTCCGGCCAGGTCAGGACGTAGTCCACCGTGCCGGAATACTGGGGACCGAACTGGCGCAGCACACCGAGTGTGCTGAGTCCGCTCAGGTAAAGCTGCTCGCGCTTGGATTGAAGCGATCGACTGTGGCGCGTTGCCAAGGTCAGGGCGTTGGTCAGATCCAGGTCAATCGACGGTGGCTGAACCGCCGCATCCTGGAGTTCGGCCTCGGCGTCCGCGAGCGTATTACTGCCATCGGGCAGGGACCGGGCCGCTTCGACGCGCAGCGCCTTGTAGACCGTGGTGTCGACATGATGCATCGACCAACATCCCGTTAGAAACGGGAGCAACAACCCGACCGCCAGCAGGACCCTTGTTTGGACATAACGCAGCACGATGGACAACTCCTCAAACCATGGAATGACGCAAAGACTGTCCCCCAGCACCCCGGTTATGTCAACTCTTTCTGCCCTGACGGGGCGGAGGGCACCGGGCGGATGATCCCCGTGAAGTCATCATCGTTGCGCTTCCGTGACGGCCTCCAGCATGGGCCCATCCACGGTCATCAAGGCAAACGCCTCCGAGCCGAACTGTTCGGCCACGTGCCCGCCGGGATTGTTCCCCAATGACGCCAGAACGATGCCGCGGTCCCCCACCTGCTTCCGCAAGCCAAAGAAACTGGACCGTCGCTGCCGATTTCCGGCAAGGGGCTCAACAGAAGGCGTTCAATCCTCTCCTCGGGAGTCGATGACGCCGGCGGGGCACCCGCCTGAACGAGAAACGTGGCATCCCACGGCTCGACCCAGTCCGCCCGTTCCTGCATGAGCCGGAACAGATCGGCATAGGAGGGATCATCCCGGAATCCCCGCCAGCGAAAAATAACAGCAGGCCTGTCCATTTCTTCATGGAAGTAGAACCGACGCAGTCGTTCGTTGGAAGTCATGGCCTTCTATTTCACTTCTTCCCACACCCCGTGCGAATAGTTTGCCCCATAGCTGCGCAGGTGTTTGATGATGAAGCCGTTCTCGCCAAAGGTGTAGTTGTCCTGGCCGGTCTTGTCTTTGGTAAAGATGGAGACGCTCCCTTTCTGTGAGTGCGGGAGTTCTTGCACCCGATTCCCGGCTTGGTCAAACATCTCGATTTGGAGGCCGGCGGAGGCCTGAATTACTGATTGTACCGGACGCGCAGTGTCCGACACAGGCGTGCCACTCGGAGTCCCAACGGAGCGACAGCCACATATAAGAATCGCAGCGACAAAAGTCGTGCAGAGCATGCTCTTCATAGTTTGTTTTCCTTCTTTCTGTTAAGGCCAATGCTTACCATGAAACGTTTCAGCCATCAGCCGCCAAGGCCCCCCGCGGCTTCATCATCATGATCGTACTTTATGCCTCTGGCGTCAACAGGTGACCCAGGGCAGACGCATCTAAATTCTTTGGTTTTAAGGGGTTTTGGCTTGAAATGTGGAGTGCGGCGGCTTGACGCCGCTGTTCTTCGGCGTGGCTTGACACGCCGGCGGAGCAAGGCCCGTCAAGCCGGACCTTGGGAAAATGCCTACGATAAACTCACCACAAACGCACCCAAGAACGGCGTATCCCGCCTGCTCGCCTCGCGCTACTTGAACTTGAACCCCGATCCGCTCCAGGCCGGCGGCACCGAAATGGTTAGACTGGTCGTCTGCATGCCCGATGCGCCAAACGTATCCGTCACCCGAGGGCGCATGGTGTAAACGCCCGCGCTGCCCAAACTGAGAGACTGCAAAGTGGACCAGGCTACCGTCGGTGTCACCCCGCTCGCGTCCGTATAGTTTCCGTCGTTGTTCAAATCCCACCCGTAAGTGACAATCGAGTCCCCGTATCCCCCGTCCGGTTCGGTCGAGGCGCTGCCATTGAGCGGCAGACTGGTCCCAGTGGGTATGCCGTAGGGACCACCGGAGTCCGCCACCGGCGCACGGTTGCCTTGGTTGACGTTCACGGTCACCGTCAACGCATCCGACCCGGGCGGCGTGTCGTCATCGGTCACCTTCAGGTTGACCGTGTAACTTCCGAAGGCACCGAACGAATGGAATATCTGTTGACCCGAATTCGTCTGCCCATCGCCAGAGTTCCACTCGTAACTCACGATCGAGCGTCCCGGTTGCACATGATAGGAACCACTCGCGTCGAACGTGATGCTCTGTGTCGGTGCTGCTGGATTAGGTAGGGCTATGAACGAGGCAACAGGCCTGGCGAATTCGTAACAACCCATGTCGTAAACCGCCCCGCCGATATTGTCGCCATCCAGCGGGCGGGTGGCCCCCACCAAGTCCACGCCCAAGCCCATATCGATGCCTGCATCGGTTCGAGACAACACCTCCGGCCTGAAACACGCCACCGCTATTCGGACCGTTGCCGAGGCTGTTGGTGCCAAAGGCGCAGCGATTTTCGGCGATGGTACAGAGGAATGCCGGCCGTGAACACCCACTGCGCGTAGGATCGATACCTTCCCTTGTGCGCCAGTCGTCCACAGATAGAGCTTTGCGGAAGCTGTGTCCCACACGTGGGAGACGTTGCTTTGCTCCTTTACCGGCCAATAAGGCGAGACGCCTTATTCTCGTTATATCTATCTCG
>CAYOIT010000046.1:0-29383 GCA_964404035.1 uncultured Verrucomicrobiota bacterium
CACACCTGCGCGACCCATATGGTGTGCAATGGGGCCAACGTGCGCCATGTCCAGGAGATGCTGGGCCATGTGAGTCTCGACACCACGCAGATTTACCTGCACCTGAGCATCACAGATCTAAAGGAGGCCCATGCCCGATCCCATCCCAGGGAACAGGAAGAGGCGTACCGGCCAACCCCAGAAGGAAAAGTGCTCCCTCCATAAATCGTGGTTGCGGCAGGACATGAACCGGAATACATTCGATCTAGTCATGAAACACGGCAAGCGCATATACCTCGATGTGTGTTGTCTGAATCGCCCGTTTGACGACCAGAGCCAGGATCGTATCAGGATGGAAACTGAGGCACTGCTCACTATCCTGGGGCAGGTACAGCGCGGCGAGTGGGAACTCGTTTCCAGTGAGGCCTTGGACTTGGAGATTGAGCAGAATCCGGATATCGACCGGCTTTTCAAGGTGCGTGACATCCTTGGTTTGGCTTCGTATTATATCCACGTAGGCAACTGGGAATCCGATAGGGCGCGGGCACTGGCACGGCGTGGGTTTGGCGGTTACGATGCGGCTCATCTGGCGTGTGCAGAGAGCGGCCAAGTGACCGTGCTGCTCACAACCGACGATGGGTTTATTAAGCAGGCCCGCCGCCCTGGAGTGACGAAGGTACAGGTGTGCAATCCACTCCGGTGGGTTGCAGAGAATGATCTATGAAGACGCTAAACCAGCTTCGTGAAAAGGGAATATCCGTTTTGACGGAGTCTCTCGGTCCCGTTGATGCGATTCGGTTCCTCCAGCAGTATGACGCGGGTTCCGGGGATTATACGGCCGAACGGCGGCGCATCCTTGGCACTCCGACTGTGGACGAGGTCCTCCACAAGATCAAAGCCCGTCGCAAACGACATTGATACCAAACTGCGTTCGAGAGACTGAAGGGAATGTGCATGCACATCCGACCGGACGCTCCGCTACAAGCACAAACCGCGAACTCTTTGCCGAAGTGCCTGCACCCTTACAGTCGCCCTTCAAGTCCCTGTTCCGGGGCATCGACCTCCTCCAGTACCACCACCACTTGGAGTTCCCCCGTCTTCAGCCACGTCCGTCTCGGAACCGCGTAATGGGGTCATATGCTGGTAGGACCGGTTTCTCTGGTCTTCTGAGTCTTGCTCCGGTAAAGTCCTGCATCATTGGGCGTTGAGGAGCCTGCAAAGGCGGCAGAGGGAATGAGTCATGAGACTGCATGGAATTGAGATTCAGAAGGAGCGGATTGCCGCATTCTGTCGTGCCAACGGCATTTGCCGGCTGGCTCTATTCGGCTCCATTCTCCGTGATGACTTTCGGCCTGATAGTGATGTTGACGTGCTGGTTGAGTTTCAACCCGGCGTGCGCGTTGGGCTGGCGTTTATCCGGATGCAGGACGAGCTTTCGGCCATTCTCGGCCGCAAGGTGGACCTGAATACGCCCGGCAGTCTGAGCAAGTACTTCCGGGATGAGGTCCTCCACGAGGCGGAGGCCCTCTATGTCGCGGCATGACGACACCGTGACCCTGCAGCAGATGCGTGATCACATTGAGGAAGCCATCGTTCTTGCCAGGGGACGGACCCGTGCAGACCTTGAGTTTGATCGTGTGTTCTTCCTCGCTCTGCTGAAACTGGTCGAGATTGTCGGCGAAGCCGCCACGCGGATTCCGGATACCCTGCAAGCGGCCCATCCCGAGATTCCCTGGCGCGAAATCATTGGCACGCGAAACCGCCTCATCCACGGTTACGACTCGATAGACCACGGTATCCTGTGGGACATTGTGACGGGCGACTTCCCGGAACTGGGCCCCTGGATCGAGGCGCTACTACCGAAGAAGTGAGAGTCGCCTATGACGACCTGTGAGCTTTTGCCTCTCGGGACCTTTCACCGGCCGATGGCTCTCCAACGACCCCATCGGGATAAGCGGGGGGCTCAACCAGTACGTCGCCTTCAATAACAATCCAGTGAATTTCAGGGATCCAACTGGGCGTTGCTCAAATAGCCGGGCCAAGTTCTCCTTCTTGTCCGCGATCCTTCCTGTTGACCGTTGGGACTGGGTTCCTTAGAGTGCGGTTACCAATGGAGTTGTCACACGATACAAAACGAGCCTTATGGGCTCACGTGTTGCCGTTTATGGCCTGGATCGTCATCATGTCGGTCTCGGCAGGCACGCCGGCTTGGCGGTATGCCGTTCAGGCGGCCGTGGGTGCTTTGCTTCTCGGCTATCTGAAACCCTGGACCTACTATCCGCGGGCGAAGATCAGGCAGTTCCCGTTGGCGATGGGGGTGGGGATGGGGGTCTGCGCGTTGTGGATTCTCCCGGAGTCACCCTGGATGCTCAACTTTCCCTATGTGCATGACCTTTACCTGAAGTTCGGCATTCGGCCGCTCGGTGTCATCACGGGGACTGAAGCTACCAGCCCCTATGCCCCTGATCAGTGCGGGTGGGGATTGACGGTGACGAAATTGATGGGGTCGGCACTGGTCATTGCAACGGCGGAAGAGTTCTTTTGGCGTGGATTTCTTTACCGCTGGTTTGTGCAACGGGAGTTCCTGACGGTGGATCCAGCCAAACTCAAGGGGACGATGTTTGTGCTGACGGCCCTGTTGTTTGGAATGGAGCACGATCGTTGGCTGGTGGGAACGGTGGCCGGACTTGCCTATGGCTGGCTCTATGCCCGTACCGGGGATATCTGGTCGGCCGTGCTTGCCCATGTCGTGACGAACTTCCTGCTGGGGCTCTACGTGCTCGCCACGGCGTCGTATTTCTTCTGGTGAGCCAGCGAATCGGGGAGAATGCAGGATTTACAGCCGCCCTGGGCGTTCAGGCAGAAGTCATGGAACAGTTGCAGGATTCCCTGCTGGCGTAATCCGGAGCGATACAGTGAGGGATTGTGGTCATGCCCGAAAAGGGCGTGAGCGGTATGACGGATGAAGCGGTTGTCATCCTCGGGCGGAAGATTCCGCAACAGGTGTGTTGTCATGGCTGCCTCCGGATACATCGCGGCCATCCAAGGTGCGATGGCATTGTTCAGGAGCGCTGCCGCACGCCCCGGGCCAACAAGGGCGAGAGGGGCCGCCAGGCGGGGGCTGGAGAGGCTGTGGCGCCACGCCCAATGGCTGTCTTTGCCCACCCCTTCAAGCAGGTTCAGGAGGGCTCGGGTATCGGCCCGGGGATCTTCGGTGAGGTCTTTCAACCGCTGCAGAAGGGGCTCAGGGCCACAGAACCATTCGGCGGCGGCCATCAAGCGCCGAAGGGGGTGGTTTTGCGGCCGCAGATTGTGGAGCATCCAGAGGTCACGCGGGAGCACCTGCGTTTCCCATGCAGACTGCTGTTTCCACCAGATATCCCACAAGGCCCTGACAAAGATCCGTGTCTCCTGATCCCAACTCGGGAGGCTTCTGCCCGGTATCAGGCCTGCCACGCCGCAGAGGAGGGCGTAGGCGGAGAGAATGCCGTCACCGGCCTCATGCCGCAGGGCCTCGAGAGGGAGTCGAACAGCGAGGGTCCGGCAGGCCAGGCGATTGTTCTTGTAGCCGAGTGCACAAAGAATTTCCTCGTATAACGCCTGCCCGGATCCCTTTTCCCGAATGGCGAGCGACAGGCGATCGGTCTTGTGCCGGAGCCGTTCCAGACCGGCGGCATCGAGCAAGGCGCCCTGCTCGTCGGGACTCCAGGCCGCCAGAAGATCCGCGCAGGGCGGTCGTGAATCCACCCTGGCGTAGGGGTAGGCCAGGACATCCAGACTGTCAAAGGAGAAGGACGGCTGGCGTTTGAGCGCGTTCTGCAGCGAGAGTTGAATGGTCCCGGCGGGAAGGTCGTCCAGCGGAAGGATGCCGTCGAAGAACGTGACATGGGCGATGACGCGGCGGTAACGCGGGTCGTTGGCATGGCCATGGTGCCGCCAGTCGGTTGGCCTGACGTGGAGTTCGATGTCGCCCCGCATCCGGCGTTCGCCAGGCTCCAGTCTCAGAACCGCATCGAGAAAGTCCGGCCCCGCCTCCAGGTTCCAACGGCCGGGATTTTCCACGGTGACAATCTGTCCGTCGTAGGTGGTCAACGGGAGGGGGCGGTAGGCCGGGTCAAACCAGACGCAGCGCAGATGCCGTTCGGACCAGGGGAAGCTGCGATCAGGAGGTGCCTCCCCGTCCCGTACGACCGAAACGGAACGGCGACGGAGCGTCGCGTAGCGTTCGGCGTTGCCGAAACAAGGCAAGGGCTTCCAGCGCTCGTACATGGAGAGGGAGTGTCATTAGAGGGCGTTATAAAATCAAGTAGTAAATGATTAGTAATGACCTAATAGCGGAAACTGCTGCGGCCGATATATTCCCGCAGCATTGAGGTGTGTGGGACATCGCGGTCGGAGAGGTCGGTGAAGTTGATCAGGAAAGCGGTCAGCCGGCGGGCTTCGGCGTATTCGCGATCGAACGGCTTGACTTCCATCAGCAGGGGTTCGGCGATGGGCTTCAGCACGGACAACTCATAATCGAGGGCCGAGTTGAAGGCCACATTCGCCTGATCCTGGAACGGAAATATCCAGCGTTCCTCCCCGCGCCTGACCGAGGACCACATGCGCAGCGTCTTCAGGGCCGAGTGTCCGCGGTATTTGTGGTCGCGGACCATGCGACGCAGAAGACGATTGTCGGTCGTGGAAATACGATTGTTGTCATCCAGGCTGAGTTGCGTCAAGGCGCTGACGTAGACCCCGAACTTGGCTTCAGGGGGAAGCTGTTCCGAGAGTCGGGGGTTCAAGCCATGAATGCCCTCGATGATCAGAATACCGTCCCGCTCGATTTTGATGCGGGGCCCGTCGAATCGGCGCTGCTTGCTTTCAAAATCGAAGACGGGGAGCACCACTTCCCCGCCGCCGATAAGCTCGTTCATGTGGCGGTTGAAGAGCTCAAGATCGAGCGAATCGATGTGCTCGAAGTCGGGGTTACCCTGCTCGTCGCGCGGGGTACGGGTGAGATCGTGGAAGTAGTTGTCGAGCGAGATGGTGGAGACCCGCATTCCGTTCACGCGCAACTGGATACCGAGGCGCTTGGAGAAGGTGGTCTTTCCGGCGGAGGATGGCCCTGCCACCATGACCAGGCGCAGGGTATCCCGCCGGTAGTGGATCTGGTCGGCGATACGGGCGACGTTCTTCTCATGTAAAGCCTCGGCCACCTTGATGAAATCGCCGATGTCGCCGTTCACAATGATCTCGTTGAGCCGACCAACGGTGTTGACGCCCATGGTGCGGCCCCAGGTCTTGTGTTCGCGGAAGATCCTGAAGAGATGCGGTTGATCCCTGAATGGCGCGACCTCATGACTGCCTTGGGCGGGAAGCTGAAGCACGAGGCCCGGCGGATAGTGGATCAGATCGAAACTGGCGAGGGTTCCCGTGGAGGGCACCAGCGGCCCCTGGGCGAGATCGTAGAACCCGCTGCAGACATGGATGACCACGCGGGGCGGATTGCGGAAGCGCAGAAGATTCAACTTATCGGTCTGGCCGGCCTCGGTGCAGCGCCGGGTCGCATCGGCGAAAGAGATCTTCTTGCGTTCAATGGGAAGGTCCTGGGCCACGAGGGAGCGCATCCGATCGCGGATGGCAAGCACCTGATCCTCCCGGATGCCGGCATTGCCCCCCCCGGTGGTTTCGTCAAAGCTGCAATAGAGGCCATTGCCAACCGCATAGTCGACGGAAAAGGCTGACTTAGGGTAGAGCTCTCTTACTGCCTTTGCGGCGAGAAAGGCGATCGACCGCTGAAAAATGTGCCACGCCTCGGGATCGGCCATGGTCAGGAGCCGGACGTCGCAATCCATGTCCAGAGGGTAACTGAGCGACGCCAGATCATTATTGATCAGGGCGGCGATGTACGGGAGCCCTGAGGGGGCCACGGGTGAGGGGAGAATCTCGCTGATGGTGGTTCTTGGCGGGCACGCCACAAGGTGTCCATTGTCGAAGGTGAGTTTGATGGTTTCAGGGGGTATCATCATGGGGCAGCTCCTTCGGTCAGAAATAGGTCAGGATTCGATTCCCGGGCGACCGGGAACGCCGGCATCGAAGTAGTGTTTGACGCCTTTCATCTCGGTGACAAGATCGGCCCGTGCCACCACTCCGGCCCCGGCCCCGCGGCCGGTGAGGATCAGTTCGACGGTGTCCGGTTTTTCGTTCATCAGGGTCAGGAGGTCCTCTTCGGTGAGGAGGCCTGCCCCTACGGCGGTATTGGCTTCGTCAGCGATGATCACGTCATACTGCCCCCCCCTCATGGCTACGGAGAGGCAGTGTAGACCCCGGTGAGCGTCCTCAATCTCCTCGACGGCGGGTCTGCCGCGGATGAAACGGCCGGACCCGTACTGGTCGACGGTGACCTCCGGGAAGCGGGCCCGCAGGATCCTAATCTCGCTGTAGTCACCTTTCTTAAGGAACTGTCCCAGGTAGACTCGCAGCCCTGCTCCCACCGCCCGCAGGACCAGACCCAGGGCCGCGGTGGTTTTGCACTTGCCGTTCCCGGTGTAGACATGGATGTACCCTTTCATCACAGCGTGATATCGAAGAGCCGGTTCACGTCACGCTCGATTTCGGCCTTGGTGGGGTACCAGCCGGTGGCGCAGAGATCGGCGTACTTGTCGGTGAGGGCCTCGCCAATGATGGCTCGGGAATGGACCCATTTGTAGATCAACTGGTCGAGCACACGGGCATCGGAATGCTGTGGCACAAAGGACAGACCCAAGGTCTCGAGCCGCATACGGGTGATCTCGTCGATCAGGCTGGGATTGTTCAGGAACCACCAGCACCCAAAGGGCGTGATGTTCTTGAATTTACGGGAGGCGATGCACAGTTCGTGCATGTTTTCACGGGCCAGCATGGTCAGCAGAAACCGGATCCCGCCGAAATCGCGGGCCAGGGCCTCAACGGTGTCGATGTCGGACTTACCCACGGAGTCGCCTGCCAGTCGCAGGGCCGGATTGACCAGTTTCTTCACGCCGATCATCATGGCGACGGGAATGTTACGTTCGGCGGCCACTGGAATTACCGCCTTGGTGAGGAGAGTGGTCACGGGGGAATGAACGTCCGGATAGCGGAAGGTTGGCGGCAGGCTGACGGCCATGTACCGGGCATCGAAGCGATCGCACCAGGTATTGAGATAACGCCGGAGCTGGCTGATCGTGTTGCCGGTGAGTCCGTCATCGACGGCATACCCCATGTTCCGCAGGCGCACGGCGCCGTCAGGCCAGTTCATGATCGCGCTGTCAAGCCGAAGGACGCCGAGAAAGCGTGGGTCGCGGTCAAAACCCTTCTCCCAGCCTGGCGCTTCCAGCGGATCCATGGGGTCATTGGTCATGTACAGCCGTTTGATATTGGCTTCCTTCAGCACCTGGTCAACATAGTCACGCGCGTTCCGCTTCTGAAAATAGCGACGGGCCTGCTTGAGATTTTTCACTTTAGTGTCAAGGCCGAGGCGGTGCATGACGGTCAGCACGCCGCGGCAAGCCTCGGAGAGGGGGGAGCGCAGGACGAATAGCTCATTCCAGATCAGGTCGGCCTGATCGGATTTCGAAAGGGCCCAGAAGTTGTCATAGCTGAAATCCGGGCGGGCGCGGAAGACTTCTGCCACAAGATAGTGATAGGTTACGAGCTCGTCGATACCCCAGAGGAGCACCGGGCCGAGAGCCGGGTCGTAGAGATGGGTGTGAAGGTCAACCAGTGGCGTTTTTTCCAACACGCCGGTGACGAGAGTGTGGAGCTGTTTACGGGAGAGTTGAGGCGACATAACGGGTTCCTTTCATGGAGAGGTTCTAATCCAAGGCGGTGTGTCGGGCAGAAGCGCTTCGAAGCGGCGCACCAGGGCTGCCTCGTAGTCATGAGTGTAGGCGCCATCGAGGAAGAGTGCGTAGGCTACTTTGAAGAAAAGCTCCCAGGAGGCTTCCTCGTGCCCGGGGTCAATGGGGAAGAAATGCGCGCCCACCTGGCGGGCGGCCTTGAGATCGCCGGGCGCATCGCCGATCATCAATACCCGGTCGGCGGGGTAGCGTCCCTGGGTGGCCATGGTCAGGTGCTCGGCCTTGGTTCCCAGTTCCTGCCCGGCAATGACCGTCACATACTCGACGAGGTCGTTGGCTTCCCATTCCCGGATCAACGCTTCGGCTGGCGTCTGTGAAACACAGATGGCATCGGAATGCTTGCGAATCTCCTTGAGACTCTCGATGACCCAGCGGAAAGGGGGGACCTTCTTGACGACTTCGGCGACGCGGGCGTTGACGTCCTTACTCCATTGGAGTATCCGCGCCATTTCCGGATCGCGAGTTTCCCGGGCGTACGTTTCCAGTGTCGGGTTCCCGAGCGCGAGGCCCGATTCACAGTAACGTTTGAGCGGGGCGAGCGGCGGGAGTTCGATGCCTGACGCTCTGGCTTCCGGGCGGTTGTGAAGAAGCTCGAACGTTTTGAGCAGGCACGGGAAACGGTTCTGGCCGCGATGCCGGGAATGGAGATTGACGAACTCCGCCGCTTCGCGGACATACCGCTCGATGCCTTCAAGATGCCAGGTGGATACGATGAGGCTGTGAAAGCATTCCTTCTGCTTGATCTCCATCGTGGGAAAGATGCAGCCGTCGGAATCGATGCCTACGAACGACGCGTGCCGGGGCTGGAGATCAAGGAGGTCGTTCCTGGTATAGACAAGCGTCGAACTCATGGATTGGGGACCTTGTTAGGCGATTCGCGTAACCGTGATAGGGAGGTATGTACAGGAGGCACAAAGGCCGATCAAGACCAAAGCCTCGAGGTTGCTTTCAGATGGTATTCCGTGGCGCAAAGGATCCTGCTCGATTTCTTCACGACCATGCGCTACTCTGTGCCACATCGAATGAGAATGGCGATTGAGTGTTATGTCGAGCGCTGATGAACATCACCAACGGGAAGACCTCGAGAATCAGGTCTGGAATGCCATTTCGGCATTCGAGCAGATCGTAGAGACTATTCCCAATGACCGTGTCTCCCTGGAAGCCCTCTCGAGCGCCTATGAGCAGGTAGGGGATCTTGCCCGTGCGCGCGGTTACCTGGTCCGTTTGGTGAATGTGTTGGTTGACGAAGGCGACCGCGAAGCCGCCAGTTTGCTTCATGATCGCCTGTTGCAGCATGCGGTGACCGATCCCCTGGCCAAGGAAGCCGAAGCGCGGCTGGAGGCCATGCTGACGGCCGGCAAGCCGGCACCGCGCGCCTTTGAACTGGCGGCGGCGTTGCCGGAGGTGGTGCCGGGGCGACAGGAGGAGGTTGACCTGCGGAGTTCGCACGTGGCAGCGGAGCTGTCCTTTGCGTGGGCCCTCTTCCAGGCAGACCAACTGACCCAGGAAGAATATGCGCAGGTGGCACAGGATCTGAGCGATGTGTCGGCCAGCAATGCCGTGGTAACCGTGTCCCTCCTTCACGTACTCCACGACCGTGTCAGTCGGAGTCTGGATCGGATTATTGCCTATTCAGCTCAGGAAGCCGGCATGCCCATCATTCCCCTCAGCCTGTTTGATGTGCCGGAGACCGCCTTCGATCTGCTGCCCACCGACTTCATGGTGCGGTATGGTGTGATGGTTTTTGCCCTGTTGGGCAAGGACGCTTTGGTGGTTATTCTTAATCCGCAGAACAAGGCGATGAAGGCGAAAGTGGAACAGATGCTGAAGAAGCGGTGTCACTTTTATCTGACCACACCTGCGGACTTTGACACGGCGCTGGAAAAGCTCAGGAAAGCCAAACGTCCTGTGTTGGCCGCGGGCCTGGCTACTCCGTAGTTCCACCGACGGTCAGCGTCCGGGTTTCGCCTCCGAAGCTGAGGTGAACCGCCTGCTTTTCGACGGCAACGACTTTGGCTCCCTCGATGGTGGCGCCGATGCTCAGCATCTGGCCATTAATGATGACGGCGCCCCGCGATGTTCGCGACGTGCCGATGATGCCAGACACGGTCAAGCGTGGCCATATCACAGTCTCCACCTTCTCCAGAAGCGCCGTGGTTGTCGAGGGTTCCGGGGTGTCGATCTTGGCGAGGGGTGGGGCTTCGCCGCCTTCAGGCGCGGGGGGCGCGGCCATGGGGGCAGGACTGATAACCTCCGAAGCCGGCGGAGGCGGCCTGTTCGTCTGAGGTTCGGGCGTAAGGGGGGGGGTGACGACGGCAACCGTTGTTGTCTGGGATTGGGTGACCGACGCTTCAGTCGGGATGTTGGTTGATGCGGCCGCCGTTTGCGCGATGACCGGCGGGCTCGCCTTGCTTTCGGGTTTTGCTCTCCACATTCTCATCCCGAAAAATAGCAGCCAGGTGAGGCTCACAACGAAGATCACGCTGATCACCGCGATCGCCGCCAGCAAAGGCCATGCACGGTGCGTCTCGGTGGTTTCGGAGGATGGCTGGTTCTCTTCAGGAACAGGAGGGGGTGCCGGGGTGTCCGATTGGGTAGTGGCGGACTGGCTGGTCTCGGTTTCTTCACGCTGCTTACGAAGTGCTTCTTCAATCAGGCTCACAGCGTGCTCCTCTCCCTGTCATGTTCCTTGGCTTCGGATGCCGGAGATTCATGAGTGTGGTCATGTCCGTCATGATCGTCATCGGTTTCCTCACAGGCATCGTGAACCGTTTTGTGAACCAGATTCAAGAGCCGTTCTCGGGCCGAATCGGGTGGCGTCTCTCTGGTTTCGAGTTGCGCCACCCGGGTCCTAATGTAGGTGCGCTGCGGGAAAATGGCGAGTGCGTTCTTGAAATGGACAACGGCTTTGTCCGGGTGGCCGTTCAGTTCGCTGAGAAACCCGAGCAGGGTGAGCGATTCGGCCTTGTCCAGAAGCGCTTCCCGGTCTGTTGGGTCAAGAGGCGAGGGCCAGCGGACCAGCGCCACCGCGAGTTTGTTCTGGGCCTGATCGAATTCCCCCTGCCGGATGGCGATGCGTCCCATTTCCAAAGGGATTTTGTAGTCCTTCGGGTTCAGCCGCTGCGCGTCCATCAGGACGCGTTTGGCCAGGTCGGGCTGGTTCTGTCCTGTGCTCAGCCAGAACGCCAGCACCAGGGAGGCTTCGACATTGTGAGGGTCGGTCTTGGTGGCCAACTGGAGCCAGGGAAGGATCTCGGCCGTTGACTTTCCCTCGGTATGGCGATGGCTCTGCGGCGTGATATGATCCCGCCAGAGCAGGAACCAATCGTTGGTCAGGGCACGTTTCTCGGTGTGGGTGACGCCCTTATGGAAGAAGGTGTCCGCGCGTTCATAGAGGTCGGCACTGAGGGCGCTTCGGCTTTCTCCAAAGAGGAGCGCGATCACGCCTTCATCCGGCGGCACAAGCGGCACTGTGATGGAGATCCGGCAGGCCAGGGTGAAAGCCAATCCCCAGACAACGGTAACGGCGAGCCATGGGGTTGCCGCCCTCGAAAGGAGGGTGCTCACAGCAGGTCTCCGCGTGAAAACCGGCGACGACGGTAACCGATCCAGGCGAGCAGCAGGAAGGACGCCACCATCAAGGCTCCGTAGAGCATCACACTGGCCAGGATGGTCCAGGTGGAGGGGCCCCAGTCGTGGACGAGCCGCTGGCGAAGGTCGAATAACTCGAAATGCGGTAGCGCATAGTAGAGCGCCAGCAAGGCCGTTGCCCGGAAGCCGGTGTCCGCCACGAGCAACGAGGGAACACGCGGCAGGAGGATGAAAGTGGTTCCCGTCAGAACATAGGTCAACGTGGCGGCGGCATCGCTGTTGAGGCGCGTGGACAAGGCCACGCCGAGGGCGGCGACGATGGCCAGCGCCGCGATATGGAGCAGGAAGGCTTGAAGCAGCGTGAGGGGGTCGAAGGAGCCTCCGCGCACCAGAACCACCGCCCAGGTGGCCAGATAGAAACTCAGGACAGCCGCGCTGACCACGCTCCAGGCGCCCAGCCATTTTCCGGCAAGAATATCGAAACGCGAGACGGGTTTGGCCAGGAGGGAGAAGATCGTGCCGCGAGAGTGTTCCTGCGGAAGTAGTCGAACCGAGAGATTGATGGTCAGGATCCAGCCCAGCAACCATGCGGAGAGGAGTCCCATATCCTTGATATATCCGGAAACATGCCCCAGTCCGAACACATTCAATGAGGCCATGGCGATCAGCATGGCGGCCAGCAGGATGAAGAGGACATAGACGTCTTTCCGGCGCAACATTTCCATCCAGACGATCCCCGCAATGACACCCACGCGCTTCATGACTGCTCCTTGCCGGGAGTCCCGTGCGTCGTCAGTTCGATGAAATAGCGTTCGAGACTTTCACCGGGCCGGACAAGATCCTCAACCCGGCCTTCGGCCGCCAGTTCGCCGCCGACGAGGATCGCGACGCGGTCGCACACGAGTTCGACTTCCGACAGTTCGTGTGACGAGAAGAAGACTGTTTTCCCGGCGGCGCGCCGTGCCGCAATAAGGCGTCGAATCTCCATCCGGCCCAGGGGATCCAGCCCGCCGGTTGGCTCGTCAAGGATCAAAAGATCGGGGTCGTTGATGAGAGCTTGCGCCATGCAGATCCGCTGGCGCATGCCGCGCGAATAACTGGCGATCCGCCGATCGGCCGCCATGGCCAGACCGGTCTCCTCGAGCAATCGATCGGAACGGCGGCGGATTTCCTGGCTGGGCATTCGGAAGAGGCGACCGGTCATGGTCAGCAGTTCACGTCCGGTCAGGAATCCGTAGGTGTCGGGATTCTCGGTGAGATACCCGATGCGTTCGCGCGCGATCGATTCGGTTACCGGTTTTCCGAAGAGAGAGGCTGTTCCTGCGGTGGCGCTGAGAAAACCAAGAAGCACATGAATGGTTGTGGTCTTTCCTGCGCCGTTGGGGCCGAGAAATCCGAAGACAGTGCCTGGTTCGATCGTAAGGTCCAGATTGTGCAGGGCGCGTATTGTTCCTGTGCGCGAAGGAAACGTGACACCCAAGCCACAGGTCTGGATAGCGGCTGACATGGTGGTGTTAGTATCAAAGTGGCGGTCTTGCGTCAAACTTGGCGGTTGGCTTCAGTTAGAGTGGGGCGCCGGAATTGGTTGGCCATCCATCGTCTTGTGAAGGAGGCAGGTGAGGATCGCCTCCCGATGGGGGTGAAGATCGTGTTGCTGTAAGACAGCATCCGGCGGACACTGTCCGCTGGAGCGAGAGGATCGAAGGCCGTCATGGCCGACATCCCGTATGTCCCGAGCATGCCTTCCTCGCGGCGCAAAGGCAGGGGGTCGGAGCCGCCGATCACCTTGATGCCCCGGTGCCTGGCCAGCGTCATGAGGCGGGGCAGGGGCCAACAGGTGGGGCGCAAGGCCGTATCTCCCAGCAGGAACTCCCCGGCGGGTCGTGTGGCGATCAGGTGCTCGACCAGTTGGCCTCGCTGGGAGAACCATTTTCCGGGGGCCCAACTCAGGACCGGTAGGCCTCCCTGTTCGCGTACAGTCTCCAAGGTGTGAGCGGTGGACTGCCCGTCCGGGATGGAGGCGTCCGTGCCGATGCACAGCACTTCCAGTCGCTCCGCCGTGACGATCTGACGTCCCGCTATCAGCACGCCCAGCACGGTCTGACCGGCTGTTACGGTCAAGGCGTTGGTTTCCGGCCCCGGCCGTACGGCAAGGTCGTCGTGGCGGAAGGCGGAGGGGTTCCTGACCACGTCCCGGTAAAACCGGCAGGTGGTGCTTTCGGTCAGGAACCCAAGCCGAATGCCGTCCGGACCAAGATTGAAAAAGAGGTTACGGAGGGCAAGTGCCCAATCATAATCCGGGTAGATGTGGATGTGACCGTCAAATCGGACCTGTGTGATGGTGGCGCTCATAATCGCTTTATTTTGGAGGGACAGCTGGGTCAATGATATGGGCCGTCAACTCGATGTCCAAGGTTTGATGGCCGCCGGAGCGATCCACGCCAATAAGAAAGCGGGAATAGAAATCGTTCTTCTCGGCCAGACCGCCGAGTGTGAAGGGAACACCATCGCTGACCGTCACCTCGGTGGTTACGTTGGCGAAACGGGTGCGATAGGGATTGTTGTCGACAAGCCCGCTGAGCTCAGGTGTGAGACGGATCCGGATCAAGGGGCCGGTGCCGATCACGGTGGGCTCGACCACGAGATAGGCCCCTACGCGTTGCCAGGCCAACCGTTGCTCCAGAGAGTTGTAACGCCGCCCGTACTCCATGAGCCATTCGATATACGGCACCTCTTCGCCGACAAAGATGGACGCCTGTCTGCCGCTGCCCACGAGCAACTGCTGGCGGGTCGAAGAGGTCGTCTCGATACGCCTGTCCTCGATGCGCGGCTGGATGCGCACGGAAGACCGGCTCCCGCTGCTATTCACGGTGACGGTGCCCCGCCCCGAGACGGAGGCGGCCTGCCGATCATCGTGCCCGTGTCCACGAAAGGCAACCTCGACCCGGACATTCCGGGGGGGGATGTTGACTTGCCGGATGATGCTTTGCGCCATGACCTGGCGATTGCTGGAGGCCAGCACCATGAGTTGGCGGGAGGTGGGGTCGTAGAAAACTTTCCCGTCCCCGCCGATCACCGACTTCACGACCTCCGCGGTATTCGAGCCATCGGCAGAACCGATATCGTAGGTCTTGAACTCCTGTGACTCAATCGTGTTGGTCGCCGCGGCGGCCGTTAACGCCATCGAAACAAGGAGCAGGCCCAGCCAGTCTGTCAGCCTCCTGCTGTCGCCGTACGTTTTGCGGGAGTCGGTCATTGTGCCCATAAGTCCTGCGGAGAATGCACCAACTGTATGGGGGGGAGAAAGGGGAGTCAAACGGTTTATGGATGCTCTCTGCGACGTGTCGTGACTTTGGCGGGAGGCCGTTCGGCCAACAACCAAATCCTGCTATTGGCATGAGCCGGTGTCAGGGGTAGAGTTCATGCCATGAACTTGCCCTCCTTGATCCCCTGCTGGGACGGTATGCTTCGCAACCTCCGACGGGAGGGGACGCCGGAGCGAGTCTACTATTTTGAACATGGTATTGCCGATAACGTCCTGGATGGTCTTGACGCCCGTTTCGGTATTACCCGGGCGTTGGACACCAGTGTCACCGGGTATCTGCATCTGAAGCGCAGGGCGATCCACCGGTTTCTAGGACACGAGCTGTTCCGTGTTTTCCCGCCCGGCGCCCGCATGCAGGCACCGCGGCGTGACGGGGCGTGGGCCGAAGAAGGACGGGGCGCGATCGCTTCGTGGGCGGATTTCGAAGCGTTTCACTGGCCGGATCCGGCATCCGCCGACCTGTCCGTCCTGGATTTCTATGAAACCCACCCTGTTGTCAACATGCGCGCCTTTCATGTCCTCGACCTCTGGGAAGTCGTGCGCGAACTCTTCGGTTTCGAAACTTTTTGCTACATGCTTTACGAGGAGCCGGCGCTGATCGAAGCGGTGTTTGACCGGGTTGGCAAGTTCGACGAGGCGATCGTCCGGGCATTGTGCGATTACGACGGATTTGGTGCGGTCTATCTGGCGGACGATCTGGGCTACAAGAGCGGGCTGATGATCTCGCCCGAGCAGATTCGGCGGCTGTTGCTGCCCTGGCATCGCCGTCTGGCCGCCTTGGCTCATGAACGCGGCAAACTTCTCCTTTTCCACTCCTGTGGCCAGATGTATGACCTGATTGACGATTACATCGGCGATGTCGGGATCGATGCCAAACACTCCTTCGAGGATAACGTCCTGCCGGTCACTGAGGCCAAAAGAAGGTATGGTGCGCGGCTGTCGCTCCTTGGGGGCGTGGACGTGGATATCCTCGCGCGCGCGAACGAGGCGACGATCCGCGCCAGGACAAGGGAGATTCTTGACGTCTGCCAGTCCGGTGGCGGCTATTGCCTCGGGTCGGGAAACTGGGTGACGGACTATGTGCCCATCGACAACTACCTGGCCATGCTCGATGAGGCGCGCCGGTGGTCCGGGTGACGACCGGCGTCCCGTCCGCGATCACTCCGCCGGCTGAACGGACATGCCCTTCTCGATCTTCTTGGCGCCGTCGGCCGCGTCACAGATGGAGATCTTTTCCTTGACGGTCTTGGCGACGATCGTGCCGACCTTGTTGACGGAGCTATCCAGGATCTCGCCCGTGTCGGGATCGGTGGTTTCCTCCAGTTGGCCTACCGAAAAGGTTTGTCCTTCGGTGACGCCTTCGCGCGTGCCGCGGTTGATGATGACCTTGCCGTCCTTGGACGAAACCACGGATCCCTCCCAGGGAATCTTTTCCAGTTGCTTGATCAGGAATTCCACGGCTTGGGCGACGGCATCTTCGGTGGCCTTACCTACGTTGTCTTTCTTGAAGCCCGCCATATCACCGGTCAATCCGCCGAGCGCTGAGCCGGAATAACCGACCGCCAGACCTTTGCGGCCCGCTTTGCCGATGACCTTTTGGGAAGCCTTCACCTGGCCGGTGCGGGAGTCCACGATGTAGATGGTGGCGTTGATTTCAGCCTTGTCGCCGGAACCGCCCAGATGGATGCCCTTGAAGTTGAGTCCCCCCCCGCCGCCGGTGGTCGAGTCCTGCACATGGGTGATGTCGCCTTTGACCAGCAACTGCGCTGGCGTCATGAATCCTTTTTTCGGGGTCTTCTTGCCGCCCGCCACACGACCGGTATCCGCGAGATCCTGTTCCTGCATGGCTTCGGCACGCATGTCTTTTTCTCCGAGAACGATGAACTTGCCCGAGCCCTGCAGGGCATCGGTCATGACGGCACCCCAAGCATCGCCTAGATCCCACTGGCCGCTCCAGCCAGCCTTGTTCTCAAACTTGCTGACGGTGATGGAATAGCGGAGTCCTCCTTTGGAGTCATCACCTGCGAACGAGATTCCTGTCATAGCCAACACTGCCAGGGTTGTCCAAACTGCCGCATACCGTTTCATGATAATCTCTCCTGAATGAAATGAATGGGTCTCACCTATGGAGGTAAAACTCTAAAGCCAGTTCGGAAGGGAGTCAAACGGTTTCATCCTGAGGCCAGGGGGTGCTGCGTTCCCGTGGAATCCGGCAGAATTGCTCGACTCTTCGCGGGGCAGATGGGGACGGCGGTCAATTCCGGCCGCGAAAGGCACGTTGGAGCACAGCGGGATAGGTCTCGCCGGTAGTCGTGCCCTGGCCTTTCACGCCGGCGCCGTAGGTCAGGCTGTCGCCGAAGCAGACGATCGTGTCGCCGGGCTGGACACTGCTCTTCAGCATTTCGTAGGCCTGTGTCCCGAGCTTTTCGTAGGCGGCCGGTATCAGGTGCACCCCATCCTTGCCTCCGCCATTTGCTTCGCAGCGGATCAGGCAGCCCGGGGCATTGGTTGTGCCGCCGTTGTCTGCAACGATCTTACGCAGATCGATCAGGGGTAGCGTCTCTTCTGCGGCAATCCTTCGGATCGCCCTGTCGTATTCGGTCAGGCACGCTTGCAAGTCGGCCGTGCGGGGATGTTTGGGGTGCCTCGCCTGAACATAGGGCTCGATCACGGGATTGAGGGTTACAAGGGCGATGGTTTTGACGCCGGCATCGGCCAGTCGTCGGACCATACTCCGCATGTTCTTCTCATAGTCTGGCAGGGGCACGAGTTTGCCGGAATTCATGGCGTCGTTCATCCCGAAGTAGAGGATGACGTGCCGTGGTTTGAGAGAGAGAACGTCCTTCTCCAGAGCCGTCACAGCTTCCGGGGTGTTGCGTCCGCCAACACCCTTGTTGATGACCGTGATGGTGGGTGGGGCGACCGTCTGTGGGGTGTCGGCAGTGCTGCCTATCCGCGCCAGCAGGCCCGCCACCGATGCCCATCCAAATCCAAAGACTTTCATGCTGCCCCCTATCGGACTCTTGTTGCTCCATTCTTGTCATGGAATACCGCTTTTGACAACCCTGTCCCTGCGCCAGCGTCGATCCCGAGCCAGGCGGCTTGTTCGCCGTTGCTGGTGTCACACAGGCTGCTATAGTCATGGATGACTCGTCGTGAGGGATGGCAGACACCACTCCAAACATGGCGCGACGCCACGAACCTGTTGGCCTGATAAGGATGAGCTCATGACGGAATTGACGAATGCGGCAACGCGACAACTTCTGGAGAACTGGGTGGCGCAGGCGCGGCGGTGGTTGTACCGCCTGCCGGATGACGGGGGCCTGATCTGTTACGGCCTTGGTCAGCATGGGCATTGGGCGCTTCAGGCGCATGATACCGCCTTTTCCGCCTTTGCCGTGCTGGCGGCCGATCCGGAGACAGACCCCGAGAATACGAAGATGTCGCGTGACGAGTTGACGGCCACGGCGCTGGCCATGTTTCGGTTCACGTTCCGAAGTCACCACGCCGGAGGCGGCCATGCGACCGACCTGAAAAGCTGGGGACACTCCTGGATTTCCGCGCTCGGACTGGAACGGATGATGCACGGTGTACGGGCGATGCGGTCTGTCCTGACCGCTGGCGACCATGACCTCCTGCGCCGGGTTCTGCTGTCAGAGGCCGGCTGGTTACTGGAATCCTATCCGGTCACGGCGGGTCTGACGCAGAATAACCATCCCGAAAGCAATATGTGGAACGGCGCGTTTCTGCACCGCGTGGCGCGATTGTACCCGGAGGCGCCCCAGGCGGCGGCCTGCCTTGAGAAGGGGAGCCGCTTCCTGGCGAATGCCCTGTCCATTCCGGAAGACGTCTCCGATGAACGGCTGATCGACGGCCGGCCGCTGCGGGACTGGCATGTCGGGCCGAACTTCACCTCGACGTATGGCTGCAACCATCACGGCTATATGAACGTCGGGTATATGGTCATCACCCTGTCGAATCTGGCCCTGTTCCATTTCGCCTGCCGTGAGGAAGGGTGGACGCCGCCGGAGACATTGTACCTGCATGCGCGCGAGTTGTGGCAGGTCGTCAAAACCTGCACGTTTTCCGACGGGCGGCTCTGGCGTATCGGTGGTGACTCGCGCGTGCGCTATTGCTATTGCCAGGACTATGCTCTCCCCGTCTGGTTATTCGCCCAGGATTATCTGGGTGACCAGGATGTGCCCCGACTGGAGGAAGGCTGGCTCAAGCAAGTGCAGGCGGAGGCGGAGGACAATGGGGACGGCACGTTCCTGGGACGTCGCCTGAAGCGACTTGCGGAAAAGGCGCCAACCTACTATTACCGGCTCGAAGGCGATAAGGCTGGATCCTTGAGCATGCCGCTTTGGTGGCGTCGCACACTGGACATTGGGTCTCAAGCCAGTGCCGCCGGAACGGGTGTGGAAAAGCTTGGTGCCTGGTCGGACGATCTGCACGGGGCCAGTCTGGTTCGGGAGGAAAAGCGTTTGGCAAGCTGGTGCTGGGTGGCTTGTGAGGCGCCCCAGGGAATGTGTCTCCCCCCGGAGGCCAGTGACATGGCCGAATGGCGATATAGCCTGAGCGGACAGATCCGGGGGCAGGGAGTCGTCAATGACCGGCGTGTGCTCCGGCACCAGAGTGCCCGATTCAACGGCGGGTTTGCCACGTGTGGCCGGGTTCAGGTTTGGACCGATGTATTTATCGGGGAAGGGGATACAGAAGACGACATTGCCCGGATTGACCTGGCCTTTGCGGCGCTGCCTGATGGTCGGACCACGGTGGGGTTCCAGTGTGGACTGCTGTTGCATCGGGCGGTGGTGCGGGAGGTCAAGGGCTTGTACCTGCTCATTCCCAACGATGTCCACAACCGGTTCACCCGGCGGTATGACGGGGCGTTCGGCCGCAAGGATCTGCGGGGATACCCGCAGCAAGGCCAGAGGCTGGGTGCCAGCGGGTCCTGGCTCACGATCGATAGCAAGTTGGGCATTGTGGGGCTCTATGGAGGATCCGAACTGCAGGTCTATCAGCCGTCCGAGCCGCAGGTGGTCATTCATCCGTCGAAATATCAAAGCCATGCGGGAGAGACGGGCGGATTGCTCTATGCCGACGAGATCTGCCTCGGGGCCTGTACGGATCAGTCTGAACTGTGCGAACCTGGTGTTCTGTTTGACGTGGGATTTGCCGTCAGGGCCGGGGTATCCGCTGCGGACACCTCCCTGTGGAGTCAGGCCGGTTCCCGCCGAATCCTGCCGCTGGAGGGGTCGGCATCCATCCGGGCGGCCCGTGTGGCGGGGGCGGACGGCGGGCTGTACCTGGCTGCCGCTCATTTTGGTGACGAGACCGCCGAGGTCTGTTTCAATATTGAAACGGCTGGGCGAGCAACGGAGATTGATGGCCTGGCGCCGGTGCATTATCAAGGCGGTGTTCTCACCGTTTCGATGGAAGCCGGTACGATGCGAGTCATCCGTTTGTGAGGACCCGCAACTGCCAGAAAGTCCAGCCTTCATGACCGGATCAGATTCGATTGTTTTGCTTCTTCACGCCCGAGCCCGTATAGTAGGCGCATGCGAGTGACTGGTGGGACATTGGGGGGGCGGCTCTTGAAGGTGCCCAAGGGGGACAGCGTTCGGCCGACTCAGGACATGGTGCGCCAAGCCTTGTTTTCCTCTTTTGCCGCGCTCATGCCCGAATCCCGATTTTTGGATCTATTCGCAGGATCGGGGGCGGTAGGCCTGGAAGCTTGGAGCCGAGGAGCGGCCCAAGTGTGCTGGGTGGAGGGCGAGCCCCGTGTTTTTAGGGTGTTGCTGGAGAATATCGAGACGCTGTGCGGGCGCACCGGGCAGGGGTTATCGGGGGAACGCTGGAGCGCCGTCAGGTCGGATGCCTTTCGCTTTTTGGAAGAATATCCGGGTGGCTCCCCTTACGATCTGGTTTTTGCCGATCCGCCCTACGATCGCGATGGCTCAGAGCAGTGGGCCTCGCAGCTGCTGACGGCGGTGGCCCGGGACGGAATTCTGGCAGATACCGGCTTCTTTGTGATGGAACAATCCGCCGATGAAGCCCAGCCTGTGCATCCTTTGTGGGATACTGCTGCCGTCAAGGTATATGGCGGGACGAGATTGACAGTATATAGGAAGAGAAAATAGAAGACCTTCAGTTCCCGACGGGGACGGAGTGAGGGAAGGTAGAGGAAGGGACTATGAGGCATTCCGCCATTTATCCGGGGACCTTCGACCCGTTGACGTTGGGGCACCTGGATCTTATCGAACGCGCCGCGCACATTTTTGACCGTGTCATTGTCGCGGTTGTGATCAATTCCAGAAAGCAGACCTACTTTTCGGCAGATGATCGCATCGAGATGGTCAAGGACTCCGTGAAGCGCTTCAAGAATGTGCGCGTGGATTCCTTCGACGGGCTTCTGGTGCACTATGCCCGGTCGCTCGACGTGCATGTCCTTCTGCGTGGACTGAGGGCTTTTTCGGATTTCGAATACGAGTTCCAGATGGCGCTGACCAATCGCAAGATGGCCCCGGAGATCGAAACGGTCTTCCTGATGCCCAAGGAGAGTTTCAGCTATATCAGTTCAAGTACGGTGCGGGAGGTGATGGAACGGGGCGGAGATATCAGCAACTTTGTGCCCGCCACGGTCAAGAAGTTCATCGCTAAAAAAGTCAGAAATCGAAAGTAGAGGGGGTATTGTGGCCGTTATCATCGAGCCTTGGCGGATCCCTGAGGAGGGAATGGAGATCGAGGGAGAAGAACCGGCCGAGGTTCTCTCCCTTCAGCCGAACGGCCTCATCCAGGCCGAAGGTCCGTTGCATTACCTGTTGCGGCTGCAATGTGTTACGAACGAATTGATCGTCACAGGGGAAGTTGATGCGCGGGTTCGTTTTGCCTGTTCCCGCTGTGCTGAGCCCGTTGTGCTGGAGGTTCGAGACCCCGGCTTATTTGCCGAAAGAGTGATCACGAATCTTCATGACACGGTGGACTTGACGGATGAAGTTCGTGAATCTATTATCCTCGCCTTTCCTGGTTACCCGCTGTGTCGGTCCGACTGTCGAGGGCTGTGTCTGCGGTGCGGGATAAATCTGAACAAGGAGCGTTGCGGCTGCAAGCAGCCGGAGAAGGAACGCTGGACCGCCTTTAGCAGTCTTGACAACATTGAGGTGAAAAATGGCCGTACCCAAAAGGAAGAAATCTAAGAGTAAGACCCGCATGCGGCGCGCTGTGATCAAGGCGAGCACGACCACGGTCAAAGCTTGTCCGCAATGTGGCGCTTCGCAGCAATCCCATCGGGTCTGCCCGTCCTGCGGGTATTACCGTGGGCGGCAGGTGGTGACGGTCCTGGCTGACTGATCGCCATGCGAATCGCTGTCGATGCGATGGGGGGCGACTTTGCTCCCGCAGAAATTGTCGCGGGGGCCGTTGAAGCCGCCCGGGGGCTCTCCTCTTTGACCACGCTTTTCCTGGTAGGCCAGGAAGAGGCGATTCGCCGGGAGCTGAAGAAGCACGGTCGAATACCCGATAGTGTGGTGATCCGCCATGCCTCAGAGGTGGTGGACATGGCGGAAACGCCAGCCCTCGCCATCCGGAAAAAGAAGGACAACTCGATCAGCCGATGTGTCGAGATGGTCAAGTCCGGAGAGGCTGACGCGGCGGTTTCGGCCGGGAATACCGGGGCGATGGTGGTGGCGGCAACGCTCAAGTTGAGAACCCTGGAGGGAATTCAACGGCCGGCGATTGCCACTGTGATGCCCACATCAGGTCGGCCTCTGGTGTTGATCGATGCGGGTGCCAATACAGACTGTACCCCGGACCTACTGGTCGAGTTTGCCGTGATGGGCAGTGTGTACGCACGGGAAATTCTGGGCCAACCCAAGCCCGTAGTGGGACTGCTGAGCATCGGCGGTGAAGATTCCAAGGGCAATGGAATCAGCAAGGAAGCGTTTCGCCTGCTGACGTCGGCCCCGATCAATTTTCGCGGCAATGTCGAAGGGCATGATGTTTTTCGAGGCGAAACCGATGTGATTGTGTGCGACGGCTTTGTGGGCAACGTCGTTCTCAAGACCAGCGAGAGTGTTGCCCATGCGATTGGCAAGTGGCTCAAGAAGGAGTTCACCGCCAATCCTCTGCGGATGATTGGGGCCCTGCTGCTGAAGGGTGCATTGAAATCCATGAAGAAACGTATGGATCCCGAGTTATTCGGCGGCGCGCCGTTGCTGGGGGTTAACGGCACGTGCATCATCACTCACGGCTCGTCGACGCATACGGCGATTTTTCACGCGGTTCGCGTGGCCTGTGAGGCCGTTGGACATCACGTGAACCAGCACATTGTGGAGGAATCCAGGAAGTTGAGCAACTCGACATGACCGCGCCGACATCCTCCCCGCCGAACCTGACCGGTGTCTCGGTGGCCATTGCCGGCACCGGTTCCTATGCGCCCGAGAAGGTGCTGACCAACGCCGATCTTGAGAAGATCGTGGATACCACAGACGAATGGATTGTCACCCGCAGCGGAATCAGGGAACGACATATCGCGCGGGCGGATGAGGCCACTTCCGATATGGCGACCATCGCGGCGCAACGGGCGATGGAACAGGCCGGCGTTGTGGCGGCAGACCTGGATCTGATCATTGTGGCCACCATAACGCCTGACATGGTTTTTCCCAGCACCGCGTGTTTTGTCCAGAACCAGTTGGGCGCGAAGAATGCCACCTGTTTCGACCTGGAAGCGGCCTGCTCGGGATTCCTGTTTGGCGTGAATACGGCCAGCCAGTTCATCAAGACGGGCGCCGTCCGCACGGCTCTGGTGATTGGCGCCGAGAAACTGAGCGGCGTGATAGACTGGAAGGACCGCACGACTTGCGTGTTGTTCGGGGATGGGGCGGGGGCGGTTGTGCTCCAGGCCTGCGAAGCACCCCGCGGTATCCTGTCGACGGTGACCGGTTCGGATGGTTCGCTGACCGAGTTGCTTAATCTGCCGGGAGGGGGGAGCCGTCATCCGGTATCGCCCCAGACGATTGAGCAGCGCCTGCATTATATGAAAATGGTGGGCAAGGACGTGTTTAAACACGCCGTGCGCGCCATGAGTGAAGCGGGGCGCAAGGCTATTGAGCAGAGCGGCTTGACCATCGATCAGATCACCTGTGTGGTGCCCCACCAGGCCAACATGAGGATTGTAGAGGCGATCCGTGATCGCATGGGAGTGGAACCGGACAGGTTCTTCGTCAATCTCGACCGGTACGGAAACATGTCAGCGGCCTCTATTCCGGTTGCCCTCGATGAGGCGACGAGGATGGGCCGCATCAAGCGCGGTGATCCCATCCTTCTGGTGGCCTTTGGTGGCGGGTTCACGTGGGGCGCCATGGTGATCCGGTGGTAAGTAGAACGTGACAGGAGTATTTATGAAGAAGAGAGCAGTCGTATTTGCTGGGCAGGGTGCGCAGTTTGTGGGGATGGGGAAGGATCTGGCGGCCGCCTATCCCGAATGTCAGGCGCTTTTTGACCGCGCCAATGCCGTGATGGGCTTCGACCTGGCGCGTCTGTGCGCCGAGGGACCGATTGAGGAGATCACCAAGTCCGACAATTGTCAGCCCGCCATCTTTGTCACCAGCGCCATCTGCTATACGGCTTTGCGCAAGCTTTTTCCTGAGTTGGACCTCACCGGAACGGCGGGGTTGAGTCTGGGGGAGTGGACGGCCCTTTATGCGGCTGGAGCCCTTTCCTTTGAAGATACGGTTCGAATTCTGAAGGCGCGCGGTAAATTCATGCAGGAAGCCTGTGAGGAACGCCCGGGCGGCATGGTGAGCGTGATGGGGATGCCCGTTCCCGAACTGGAGAAGATCTGCGCCGCCGCAGGCGTGCAGATCGCCAACCTGAACTCCCCCGAGCAGACCGTGCTGTCAGGCGACAAGGCTCGCATTGTGGAAGCCGAGAAGATGGCGCAGGCGGCCGGTGCCAAGAAGACGGTGATGCTGACCGTCGCGGGGGCCTTCCATTCGCCCCTGATGGCGTCCGCCGCTGGCAAACTGGAGCAGGCGCTGGCGGGGGTGACGTTCCAAACGCCTTCGGTGCCGGTTGTGTCAAATGTCACGGGCGCGCCGCATGGCTCCCCGGACGCGATCAAGTTGGCCATGGTCAAGCAGGTGACGTCGTCGGTGCAATGGGTATCGGGCATTGAGTGGTTCAAGCGGAATGGCGTGACGGAATATGTTGAATGCGGGCCCGGGAAAGTGTTGTCCGGGTTGATCAAGCGCATCGATAAGGACGCCACCACCCAGAGTATTCAGGACGTGGTGACGTTGGACAAAGCGATTGCCGCGCTGAAGGCGTAAGCGGCTAGAAGCATAAGGAGTGTGAGTATGGGTATGTTTGAAGGAAAAGTGGCGCTGGTGACCGGTGCGGCGCGAGGGATTGGCCAGGCGATTGCCAGGAAACTGGCGGTTGAAGGGTGCGATGTGGCCTTGTGCGATCTCAAGGCTGAGTGGCTCACCGAAACCGTTGGATTGATCGAGGCGGCCGGGCGCAAAGTGAAATGCTTTGAGGCGGATGTCAGCCAGGCGGCGGCGGTTGACGCGGCGGTCGGCGGCGTGATCGAAGCCTTTGGCAAGGTCGACATTCTGATCAATAACGCCGGCATCACCAAGGACACGCTCATGATCCGGATGTCGGAGCAGGACTGGGATGCCGTGCTGTCGGTGAACCTGAAGGGAACGTTCCTCTTCACCAAAGCGGTGGCCCGTCCGATGATGAAGCAGCGGTCCGGAGCCATTGTGAACGTGGCTTCAATTATTGGCTTGATTGGTAATGCGGGGCAGTGTAATTACGCAGCCTCAAAAGCTGGCGTGATTGCTCTGACCAAGTCAGCGGCGAAAGAGTTGGCGGCGCGCAATATACGGGTGAACGCGGTGGCGCCCGGGTTTATTCAGACCCGGATGACGGATGTGTTGCCTGAGGACGTGCGCACTAAGATGCTGGATCTCATTCCGATGAAACGGTTTGGCCAGCCTGAAGACGTGGCGAACGTGGTGCTGTTTCTGGCGAGCGACGCCGCGTCGTACATGACAGGTCAGGTCCTTCCGGTGTGCGGCGGGATGGTGATGCAGTAGGGAAACAAACAGAAGGAGAAAAGATATGGCACTTGAAGACAAAGTCCGGGACATCATCGTCGAGCAGCTTGGCGTGAATGCCGAACAGGTTACGCGCGAAGCTTCTTTCATCGAAGATTTGGGAGCGGATTCGCTCGACACAGTCGAGCTCGTGATGGCCTTTGAAGAAGAGTTCGGAGCCGAGATTCCGGACGAGGATGCCGAGAAGCTGACGACGGTCGGCGCGGTCATCGATTACCTGAAGGGTAAGGGTTTTGACGCTTAAGTCATAAGTGGTTGCGAATCGGGGAGATGGCAACATCTCCCCGATTCTTTGTGACCGGTTGGAGAGATTCGGAAAGCAAGGAGTCGCCATGGATACTCGTAGAGTCGTTGTTACCGGTTTGGGAGTGGTTTCGCCATTGGGGTGTGATCTCGGCGTCTTCTGGCAGAGGCTCTGCTCCGGGTATTCCGGTATACGGCGCATCACCCATTTCGATGCCTCAGCGATGGACGCCCAGATCGCTGCCGAGGTGGTCGAATTCGAAATCGACAAGTATATTTCCAAGAAGGAACAGCGTCGCATGGATCCCTTCTGCCACTACGCGGTGGCGGCTTCCAAGCTGGCGATGGCTGATTCCGGCCTGACGATGAGTTCCGAGGATCCCACGCGCGTCGGGTGTATGATCGGCTCAGGCATCGGCGGCCTGCAGACTCTTGAAGAACAGCATTCCATTCTTCTCAGCCGCGGGCCGAGCCGCTGTTCGCCATTCATGATCCCTCAGATGATTGTCAATATGGCGGCGGGATTGGTGGCCATTGATCTCGGATTAAAGGGCCCCAACTACTGCGTGGTGTCCGCCTGCGCCAGCGGCGCCCACTCGATTGGTGAGGCGATGCGGCAGATTCAGCGTGGTGATGCCGACGCGATGGTGGCGGGCGGCACTGAAGCCACCATCTGTCCCCTGGGTATTGCAGGGTTTGCCTCCATGCGCGCCCTCAGCACGCGTAACGACGCGCCCGAAAAGGCTTGTCGCCCCTTTGATAAGGATCGTGACGGGTTTATCATGGGCGAAGGCGCCGGTATTGTCGTGGTCGAGGAGTACGAGCACGCGAAGAAACGCGGTGCCAGAATCTACTGCGAGTTGGGCGGCTACGGGGCCACGTGCGATGCCAGCCATATCACCGCTCCGGCGGAGGGTGGCGAAGGGGCAACACGCGCGATGCAGAACGCGATCCGTGACGCCGGCCTTACTCCGACGGACGTTGACTATGTGAACGCCCATGGCACGAGCACGCCGCTCAACGACAAGAACGAGACCGCTGCGATCAAGGGGGCTTTGGGTGAGCATGCCCGAAAGGTCATGGTCAGTTCTACGAAATCCATGACGGGCCACTTGCTTGGCGCCGCCGGCGGCATCGAGACCGTGATTTGTGCGTTGGCGCTGAAGAATGGCGTGGTTCCCCCGACGATGAACTACGAGACCCCCGATCCGGATTGTGATCTGGACTATGTGCCGAATGTGGCACGTAACGTGAAGATACGGGTGGCGTTGAACAACTCGCTTGGGTTTGGCGGACACAACTGTTCGTTGCTGCTGAAGGCCCTTTAAGCGACAGAGGCGTCTGGATCTGAGATCAGCCGTGAGGGCATGAGGCGAGCGATCGCATCATGCCCTTTTCATTTGTCGGGGTTGAGCAGGCGGGACAGTTTTTCCAGCGGCAATCCAATCACGGTCGCCAGATCGCCTTCAATGGCTTCGACAATCGCCGCGGAAAGAGGGTCCTGAACCGCGTAGGCCCCTGCCCAGGCCAGCGGACGAGTCCGGGCGACGAAGCTACGAATGCGGGCGGGGGACCAATGGCGCAAGCGGACATGGGCGGTATCGACGAGGCCGACCCTGCGGCGCCGGTTACCCGGGCCCGCGGTCGGAAAGATGACGCAGGCTGCGCTGCTGATGCGGTGCCGCCGCCCGCAGAGTTCTCTCAGCATACGGACGGCGTCGGAGAGGCTCTCCGGCTTGCCGATGATCCGCCGTCCGAGAATCAGCGCGGTATCGGCCCCGATCACGATGGAGCGAGGGTAACGCCTGGCGACCGCCTCGGCCTTGAGTCTGGCCAGTTCCAGCACATGGAGTTCAAGGTGCGCTCCCGCCACGGGTTCAGGTTCATCGACCCCCGAAGGGATTTGCCTGAAGCGGTAACCGGACGCTTTCAGCAAGGCCGACCGCCCTTGGGATTGCGAGGCCAGAATGAGCGTTGTCATCAAGATGTCCTTGCGTCTTTAGTAAGACCTTCATATAAGGCAAGGGCCAAGGTGAAGGGAAGACAAAAGCGCATTACGAACGACGACTAACAGGAAAGGGCTCGGATCTGAGCCCGGCAAGGAGTCCGGTATATGGCTTCGTTTAACAAGGTGATGTTGATCGGGAATTTGACCAGGGACCCCGAGATGAAGACGCTTCCATCCGGCATGAATGTGGTCGACTTGCGACTGGCCATCAACGAGAACTACACGGATAAGAGCGGGCAAAAGGTGGAAAAGGCCTGTTTTGTGGATGTGGTGGTCTGGGATAAGCAAGCGGAGCCGTGCAAGAACTATCTCTCCAAAGGAAGCCCCATCATGGTCGAAGGACGCCTTCAAATGGACGAGTGGACCTCCAAAGAGGGCGAAAAGCGGAGTAAGCTGCGGGTCAGGGCCGACCGGGTCCAGTTCCTGGGAACAAAACGGCCGGGTGGAGAGGGCGAACCGGCACCCGCTGGGCAGGCTCGCCGCCCCGAATCGCGCGCTTCGGCTCCGTCCTCCCCGGACGATACGGGTGCGGCTGGAGATTTTGGCGAGCCGCCGCCCGCCGACAGCGATACGCCGTTCTGAGGGCTGGAAGTTCCTTCTTGACGGTGGCGGGTCGGTTCCCGCAAAGTAAGCGAATTATGTCAGCTCCTGACCGGATTTCAGGGGCTGATCCGATCCAAAGGAATCGCTATGTTTAACGTTCTGCTGGGGCTGTTTTCGGACGATATCGGGATTGATCTGGGCACAGCCAATACCCTCGTTTATGTCAAGGACCATGGGATTGTTCTAAGGGAACCATCCGTTGTGGCCATCCAGGCCGGCACGCGTCGCGTCTTGGCGGTAGGCGAGGAAGCGAAGCAGATGCTGGGGCGTACCCCGGGCAGCATTGTGGCAATCAGACCGATGAAAGCCGGTGTGATTGCCGATTTTGAGATTACCGAGGCGATGTTGCGGTATTTTATCCGGAAAATCCACAACCGCAGACGGATGGTGAGACCGCGGGTGATTATCGCGGTGCCCAGTGGTATTACGGAGGTGGAGAAGCGT
The DNA here is from genome assembly GCA_964404035.1 of uncultured Verrucomicrobiota bacterium. Lineage (GTDB taxonomy): Bacteria > Verrucomicrobiota > Kiritimatiellia > CAIKKV01 > CAITUY01 > CAMBRF01. Next base: position 29,179 of record CAYOIT010000046.1, read on the forward strand.
GCGGTCAAGGATTCGGCCATGCACGCAGGGGCACGTGAGGTGTATCTGATTGAGGAGCCTATGGCGGCGGCGATCGGCGTGGGACTGCCCGTGCAGGAGCCGGCCGGGAACATGATTGTGGATATCGGCGGCGGGACCACGGAAGTGGCTCTTATCTCGTTGGCCGGCATCGTGTTCTGTCGCAGTGTGCGTGTCGGTGGCGATG
>CAYOIT010000047.1:0-5971 GCA_964404035.1 uncultured Verrucomicrobiota bacterium
GCCATGCTCATACCGTTGAGAATGCGCAGCGTCCGCGGCATCTTCAGCCAATCCGAAATCCAGGCGGTGGTGAAACGGCTATTCAGGCCGACATCAGTCCGCCCGCCGCCGCTGGAGCAGTTTTCGAGCTGCAGCTTCGGGTAACGGGCCCGCACCTTGTCGAAAATCGCATACATGGCCTCGACATGACGCCAGAGGGTGTTCTCCTGACGGCCATCGTGCTCGTTGAAACCGCCCTCCCAGGCATCCAGGTTGTAATCCAGACGGAACATATCGAGCTTGTAGCGCTCGATCAGGCGGATGATGTTGTCCTCGACGTACTGCCGCACCTCGGGCTTGGCCAGATCGAGCACGCGCTCGACGGTTTTGCCATACCGCTTAATGAACCAGTCAGGGTGCGTCGCCGCCAGCTTGGAGGCTTTGCCGGCGCTTTCAATCTCCACCCACAGCCCGCACAGGAGGCCCTTGGAGCGCGCCAGCTTGAACACCGGTTCCAGCCCATTCGGCAGGCGGTTGCCGACCTGCCAATCGCCGCTGGTGTCCGGCCACGGGGTGTTGGCATCGGCGTACCAACCGGCATCGACCATGAAGAGTTCCGCCCCAATCTCGCTGGCGATCTCGATCTCACGGGTGAGGCTGGCCTCGCTCAGCTCATGTTCCGTGAACCCCCAGTGGTTGTAGATGAACGGTTGGCGGCCATCGCCCACGCGCGGCAGCACATGGCGGCGCTGGTACGCATGCCACGCCTGAATGGTCTGGTCGAACCCTTCGAGGTTCAGGCCGAAGTGGACCTCCGGCAGCACAATCGTCTCACCCGGGGCGAGCAATCGCATCGGGGCCGGCGCTACCGGCATCAGCGCATAGCGCAGGCGGCTGGAGCCGCCATTGGCAGGCTGCTCGCAGGTGAAGGCCATGCGCCAGTTGGCCGACCACGCCAAACTGGCCACGAAGTAGCCGCCAAAGACATTATTGTGCGCTACGGCAAAGGGCGTTGTGTGCCCGCTGCGGCCACGCGCCGAGCCAAACGCCAGTTCGGCGCGTAACGGCACCTCCTGCCACTGAAAGTTTCCTTCCTGGCCCCATTCGTTATCGCGCATCCAACCTACACGGTAAGCGGTCCCGCCGGACTCCGCCAGGCTTGCGCGACCGATGTCCACGGAGTCGATCATCCCGAACACGGCTCCGGTAAACGGCGTGACTGAGGTCAGCGCCAGGGTTTTGTCCGCCGACAGGTTGGTCAGGGTCATGCGCCGCCTGAAGAAGCCACCCCCGGCCGCCATCGTCCGCAGGTCAAGTCGCAGGGGTTTCCAGGTATGTTTCAGGGAGATCACCGTCTCGGGGCAGCCTGAGGCGGCATCCGCACCCGCGCCGCTTTCCGCCAGGTCCCAGCCAAAATGCAGCGACTCGCCATCGACCTGCAGGTTGAAAGCCAGCTCGTCGGAATCCTCGTGCCGCGCATGGTACGGAATGCCCGTGGCCTGCAATTGCGCGGCAATCAGTCGCCCATCGCGGAAGCGTTCGACATAGATCGCTTGACCGGAGTGATACCGCCAGCCACGTTGCGGTTCCTGCAATTCGGTGATTTTACTGCTCATCATAGTCTCCATCGTGGCACGGGTATCCCTACCCGTCGCCTCTTTCTTGATCCTGACTGGCTCCTTAGGCAACAGACGGGGCGCCCGCCCCGCCGCCTGCAACGCACGCGCTCATTCCGATCCCCAATCGCCCATCTGAAACGGTGACTCCAGGTGGGCCAGCCGTCCCTCCCACCGAACTCATCCATTTGCGCTATAGGATGAAAGCCCTGCGTTGCCTTTCTTCCCGCCGACTCACCGGAACGTAAACCGCGTGCCCCTGAGCGGACTATTGTCGTGCCAATCAAAGCACAGCCCCCATGGATCCACGGCTATCGCATCGTGAACACCACTCCCGAGGCCGGCACTATGATCTCATACGCGCCCATGTCGGCCTGCTTGTTCTGAAGGCGGGGAGCACCGGCCAGATCCAGGCCGTTCGTCATCCAGGGTAGATTCGTGCCCGTGTTGATACAGGGTGACGTGTACAGAGGCCGGTAGTCGTTGGTCGCCGCGAAGGCAAACATCGGATCGGTCGAAATACTGTTGTTCAAGTCCACCCCTCCGGAGACTCCGACATCGCTAAACGCGATGGACATGGTGCCCGTGGCATCGATCCCGTTGTTCCAGACAATCAAGTTTCTGCCGGTAACGGTGCCGCCGTCCCGTTGCAGGCCGTATCCCAGGTTCGTGACCACCGTGCAATTCTCGATCAGGCCCGAACCCGGACCGCTGTAACCCGTTCCGAAGTAGAGGCCATCGCCCTTCGGCGTCGTCTGCGCCGTGGACTGCGCGTCATTGCCATAAAGCAGGCAGTTGCGCACCACAGGGAATCCTTCCAAGTGCATGCCGCCGCCCGTTGCCCAAGGGTGCCAACTGGCGTCGCCTACGGCATAGGCCACGTTCTGGGCGATGACGCAGTTGATGAAGGTCCACCGGTGATTGGCCCAGATACCGCCGCCGCTCGCGCAGGCTGCAAACCAGGAGGACATCGAGTTGCCCTTCACGATGGAGTTGCTGAGCACGCCATCGCACCACACCGCGAACAACCCGCACCCTTCCGCGCCGCCCCATGCTGGCGAGGCCGCGCCTGCCCAACCCCAATTGTTTCCGTAGATGTTGTTATTGCTGATGGTGCAGGCCGCAACCGTAATCCCGGCATCATTCAGATAGATACCTCCGCCTTGAACCGGCGCGCCGGCGGGGCTGTACCGTACGCCGGTAATGGTGAGCCCTTCGATCCGGGCATCCGGATAGGCATACGCCAGGGAGACCGCCCGGGCATTCGCCCCGGTGGCGTTGATAACCGTGGACCCGCTGCCCGCCCCCAGCAGCTGCAACCCCAGTTTGCCCTGCACCGCCAGAGGGAAGGTCTCAGCACCGTTGGTGTAACTGCCACCCGCAATGTGGATTCGCGTACCATCGGTGGCCATCGAAAGCGCCTTGGTGATGGTGCGGAGCTGAGTGGCCTCGTTGGTGCCGAGATTCACATCGCTGCCGCTCCCGGACGAGACGTAGAGATCGGCCGTGGCCGGGGCGACGCCCGCGGTAAAGTGATAACCCAGATCCACCGTGCCGGTATCCACAGTGCCATCGGCTCTCGTAATATTTCCACCGAGCCCCGCGCCCGCCACCGGCTGACTGCCCGCATCGAAGCACGGGCTACCGGCCGCCAGGTAGAAACCCCGCTCGAACAGCGGGTCCACAGAGAGGTTCGTCTGCGCGGCGGAAAACACCCGGTCGGCCGGACCGATATCGCAGCACACGACGTTCGAGGCGACCACGCCGACCGCGTTGTTTCCGTTACCCCAGAAGATGGAGTCGGTCATCGTGACCAGGCCGCCTCCGCAACGAATGCCCTCATAGAGATGGAAACCGGCTGTCACGTTTTGTACGGTGACCGTCCCCGCCGCCACATAGAGGGCGTCGCCCTGCGAAGTGCCATTGACAACATTGACAGGCGCCCGGTTGCCGATCACCAGGCAATTCTTCAGTAGGTGGGAACCGCTGGAGGCGTAGACGCCCGCTCCCCGACCCGTGCCCGCACCGTTCGCATCGCCATAGTAGGCTATCAGGTTCTCACGAACGACACTATCGCGGACCGTCTATCCGCCGCCCTGGAGATACACTCCGCCGCCAAAGGAGGATGTGCCATAAGTCCGTCCAAGCCGGTTATTGCGGAAGAGACAGTTGGTGACCGTGCCCCAACTGTTCAGGGCATAGAGTCCACCGCCCAGATTTACGGTAGACTGCGAGGCTTGGATCGCGTTGTTGGTGACCACGAGGGTGTCGAACAGAATGTTACTCGATCCGCTGACCGTGATCCCCGCGCCATAAATGGTCGTGGCAATCGGCCCGCTCTGGAGGCCGCCGCTGATTGTGAGGCGGCGTAACGTGACGTTCGTGGCCCCACTCACGCTGACCACGCGCATCGTTCCGCCGGTCGGCGAGAGGATCGAGGGCGTATCGGCGCTCCACGCGCCGGGCATGGCCGCCCCGAACTCATAGCCGCCGACGATCGTCAACCCCTTCGAATTCACGGTCAACGCGTTGGTCAGACGGTACAGGCCAGCGGCCAGATAGATCGTATCTCCGTCCAGGGAGTTATCGACCGCGAACTGGAGACTCGTGTACGCCGAAGCCCAGTTCGTGCCGTAATCCGAAGCTCCGCCCGTCGCCGCCACGCAGGCATACGCGGGCGGGGTCCAATCGCCGATCGCCACCGAATCGGTACTGGGCGTCCCGACAATGTACGTGCCGGAGGCGAGCGTCACGGTGACGGTCTCCGTGCCCTCAAGGAGACGGTCACCCAACGGAGTGATCGTGATTGGCGCATTCGTCGCTCCAACCGGAATCGTCACGCTCGTGCCGAGGGCCTGGTAATCCACGCCTTCAATCGCTGTGCCGCTGACCGTGAAGTTCACCACCAGCAGGTCGTTCGTCGCCGTCGGCGGCCGGCACACCCTGAAGGTACCCGGGTCCCCCCCGAGTTCCGACGCGTTCGGGTCGGTAGCCGCCAACCACACTGACACTCCCACGGCAAACGTCGCCGCGGGATCGGACCAGGCCTCCGTCACCGCATTGGAGACGTAATAGCGATACGAATAGGATCCGCTCGGCGGCGTCAGGAACACGTTCGTGGTCAGCGTGGCAGCCACCTGGCAGGCACCCAGCGCGTTCGTATTCGCCCACCCGTCTTTGGTCATGCCCTGATCCAGGGGGCCCCAGAATACCCAGGCATTGGCCGGCGGCGCATCACCATCGGAAAGCAACTGACCGTTCAGGCCGGCATTCGAACTGTCGATAATGGTGACCGGCAGATTCGTGATCGCCAGCGGGATGAACGTCTCGTACGCGCCCCTGTCCACAGCCACTCCGCGAAGACGGTTATAGCCATCCAGGTCCTTCGCCCCCTGCATCCATGCCAGATTGGTACCGGTGTTGACGCACGGCGAGCCGAGCGCCAGGCGGTAGCCGGTGGTAAAGATCGGGTTGTTGGAAATACAGCCGCCTACCCCGATGTTGTCACCGTCCTCGATGTCCGAATACGCCAGGGTGGCGGCACCGAAGACGTCGTCGCCGTTCCCCCACAGGATACAATTGGTTACACCCACCGTGCCAGCAGCCCGGTACAATCCCTCCAAGACGTTCGACACAATGGTGCAGTTCTCCAGGCGCCAGGTGCCGCCGCCGACATAGACGCCCTGACCATGGATATTCTGCACGCCGGTCCCTGAATTGCCCGAGATCAGGCAATTCCGCACAATCCCCGTCCCGCTGACATACAGGCCGCTGCCATAGCCAAACCCCCACCCGGCCGTATCAGCCCCTCTTGTCACGTTGGTACTGATCACGCAGTTCAGGACACTTCCGTTCACGTTATTGAGAACCATACCAGCGGCCCAGTAGCCTTCCGCATAGGCGCTGATGCTGGTATGGCGACTCACCACGCAGTTGCTGACCACAAGGTCCGATCGCGAGCCGTAGAGCGCGCCGGCGGGATATCCCGACTGCCCACTCCCCCCACCATAGCGAGGGATCAGGCTGTTAGTAAGCGTGCATCCGGCCACCACGCCCTGAACGTGCTCGAGGTAAAGATCAAAGCCCAGGGTACCCGGGGTACCCCAGTTACTACCCGGGGCGGACCAGTTGGCGTTAGCCACAGTGAGGTTCTGGACCACCGCGTCGGGATAGCAGTACGACATGGTCAGCGCTCGGGCGTTGGCACCGGCCAGATTGACTAGAGTGGTCTCGGCATTGGTCGCCAGCAACTGAACCCCATATTTATTGGCGACTGTCCACGGGAACACCTCCGTGTTCGTGCCATAGGTTCCCGCCTCGATGTTGATGTGACTGCCGTCTCCGGCCACGGCGAGGGCCTTGCCGACCGTCTTGAA
>CAYOIT010000047.1:6071-12287 GCA_964404035.1 uncultured Verrucomicrobiota bacterium
TGTTGATGTGACTGCCGTCTCCGGCCACGGCGAGGGCCTTGCCGACCGTCTTGAAGGCGTTACCCATGCCCGGACTCGTGCCGGCATTCATGTCGCCGCCGCTGTTCACTGAGACATACAGTTCTGGAAACGCGACGCCGCCCTTGAAATGGTAGCCCAGGTCCACCGTCGTCGCGCCTTCGGTCGTGCCGTCGGCCCGCGTGGTGTAGCCCTCCAGCCCCGCCGCCGCCGCCGTGGTGCTGCCGGTATTGACGCAGGAACTGGAGGCGGACAGGTAAAGGCCACGCTCGAACTGCGGATTGAGCGAAAAGCAGGCCGTGCCCGTGTCACCGTCCTCGATGTCGCAGTACTGCAACGCGATCCCCGTTCCCGCGATGTCGTCGCCGTTGTTCCAGACGATGGAATCGGTCACCGTTAAGGTTCCTCCCGCCCGGCGAATTCCTTCACTCGGCTGGTAGAACACTGTCGAATTCTTGATGGCGATGGTACCGTTTTCCACGTAAACCGCCTCGCCCTGCGCGGAATTGACATAGCCGCAATTGTGTGTGAGCAGACAGTTCTTGACCTCATGCGTGCCGGCGTTGATATAGATGCCCACGCCGCGAATGTTGCAGGTATGGCCGGAATCGTCACCACTGGACGTGTTGTTACGGATGACACAGTCCCGCACCCGCCATCCGCCACCGCCAAGATACATTGCACCACCACGCAGTTCGCTCCACGTGCCGGACATGCCGTTGTTCTGGAAGACGCTGTTGGTAATGACACCCCAACTGTTAAGCGCGTACAGTCCTCCGCCAAAGGAACTTCCAGAATGGTAGTACCGTACGGCGTTCGCCTCCACGGTGACTGCATCCAGCATCAGGTTCGTGCATCCCGTGACATACAGGCCTCCGCCGTGCTGGTTCAGCACCCGTCCGCCCCGAATCGTGACATTTCGGATCGTTCCATTCGTGACGTTGCTGACATACATCACCCGGTTGCTCGCAAGGTTTTGAGAGAGATTGTTTAGCAGCACCGTCGCCGTGTTGGTGGTGGCACCCGGCATACCGCCGACTTCCCCCGCATAGCCGCCAACCATGGTCACCCAGGAATTGGTCCAAACCAGTTTCCCGTTGCCGGAGTTCAACGGCAAGGCGAACGTCTCGCCCTTCAGATAGATCGTATCGTTCGATTGGGCCGCGTCCAACGCGGCTTGCACGTTGGTAAATGCCGTCACCCACGAACTGCCGTCACACGGCGCAGCCCCATTCGTAGCGACGTACCATTGGCTCCCCTTTACGCTGGTGGAGGCCGCCCCCATCAGCAACACCGCCACACCGATCACCCATGCCGTTTGTGAACCGTTTCGTGCCTTCATCAGAGTCCATCCTTTCGAAACCCATGCTTAACACTTCACAACAGACCCCCCTCAAAGCAACCTCACCCACGGGAGGGCGCGCCTGTTGCGCGCCGCGGACCGGTCTACCGCTGCCCGAGTTTCTTCCAACCGGCCTCGGACACCACCACGCGCAAGCCGTAGTAAGCGTGCCCGGGATAGTTCTGACTGTTGAACTCGCGATCGGTCGCCCGCTGGCTGTACCCGTACCAGCCCCAGGAGCCACCACGAATCACGCGGTAGTTGCCCGGTTTCATCTGGCAGGGGTTGGTCTGCTCGTCCGCGCTGTAATAGTCGTACCAATCGGTGCACCACTCGCCCACATTACCGGCCAGATCCATCACCCCGTCGCGACTGGCACCCGCCGGGTACGAGCCGACGGCCGCTGCACCCGCCTCCTCCGTCGCCGGACGCGGCATCCTCGCCCCGAGCACGTCCGCCTTGTCACGAAACCGCCCGTGAACTCCCGGCACGGGCACGGCATCGCCCCAGGGATAGGCACGGCCTTCGCCGCGACCGATGGCGACATACTCCCACTCCGCTTCGGTGGGCAGACGGAAACCGTCGGCCTTCGGGTCGGCCACCCAGAACTTCTCGTTGGGCTTGGCCGAATCGACCGCCTGCTCCGAATAGACCGCCGTCAGACCGGCCTGCGCGGAGAGCCAGTTGCAGTACTTGGCCGCATCCACCCAGGAAATATGCAGAACAGGTTCTCGGTCACGCCAGGAATTGCCGTTCCGAAACGCCCGGTGGCCGGGATCAAACCGCTCGAATTCCTCGTTGGTGATTTCATGCTTGCCGATGGCGAAGCCGGAGACCTTTACCTTGTGCACCGGGTTCTCGTCCGGTTCGCCCTTGTCCGAACCCATCGTGAACGCGCCGCCGGGAATCGGAATAAGCTCAGGAAACTTCGAATCGCGCGCGGCGGGCATGACCACCGGCTCCACCTTGACCAGTTCAATGGCGTCGATCACGACGCTACCCAGGTCGTCGTCATTCGGATCGGGCTTGCCCCACATTTGGCCGGGCTGCCATTCCATTTTCAGCAGGCGCGTCGTGTCATAGAGCGACCAGAAGAATGACACGGCCTGGAACTGTCCCTTCTCGGTCGGCGGCAGAAAAGCGGGAATGAAATAGGGGTAATCACTCTTGCCGCGCGGCGGGCCATCGGCGAAGAGCGTCAGGCGTGCTTCCTCCGCCGAGGGATTGCGGTAGAGGATGCGCACGTTGTACGTGCCGGTTTGCAGCCCCTCGACCGGCACCGTGAACCCGCTGCCCTTGATCGCCGCATTCTGCACGCCCTTGACCGAACCCTCGGTCACCACGACGGCGCCCGTCCCCAGCGTGCCGGATTCCGCCTCCAGTCGCTTGACCACCGGCCCGATCGCCGTGCCGCTGATCCAAGTGCGGTTGACGTGGTGATACCCCATATAGCTGTTCCGCTCGTTTGGGGTGTCGATGATCTGCTTCCGTCCGATCACGTCGGCCAGCACCTTCTTGCCGCGCTCCAGCGTAACCCGGGGGACGCCCGGCGCCATGGGCACCGAGGCATGACCGAGGCCGGCCGGCAGATCAAAGCTCTGGGTCTTCCCTCCCAGTTCCACGGTGACGGACGCCGGAGCGGTGAGCATCGTGTCGATGTAGACGCGATCCTCCACGTCGTCGTGAATCTGGTCGAAGCGCCCGCCGGTCAGACTGACGTCGACCCATTCCTTGCCGTTCCAGACTTGGCGCAACCACTTGGCGCGGTTGCGATAGGTGAGGAACAGCTTGTCCTGCGTGATGACGGGCTGGCGACCGCCCTTAAACCAGGCGCTGACGTAAGCGGTGACGTCGAGGGGGGCCTCGTCGCGGTCGAACTGGTAGCGTTCGCTGCCGAACGGCCATCGACCGGGCATCAGTCCCGAGTCCTCGTTATAGTCGTTCCAGATGACAATGCTGATCCAGTCGGCGCCGTCGTTGATGGCGCCTCGCCACATATCGAGGTAGCCGCTGAGTCCGCGGTAGTCCTGCAGATTGGGGCTGTTATAGGCGGGCATGACGCCGGCGGCAAAGATCTTGCCGAGTCGCTGGGTGACCCGCCGGCCCGTGGCATTGTCGGAGATCGTATTACCCAACTGATACGCGTTGAACATCATCAACCCATCGAGTTGGGGCGTCGCGGTAAATAGATCCTCGAACGACTCGGTGCCCGGCGCATACAGGAAGCGCGGGAAGAACGCGAACGGGACCAGGCAAACCTGGACGCCGTCGGCCTTCAGGGCCTCCACCACCGGCGGGAACAGGTTGCCGTTTCCGTAACCGGACAGCACACTCTTGCCATCCTGCCGGAGTTGGTTGGGATGGTCACGGAACCTGAGCACCATATCCCGGACCTGCGGGACGAACGGCTGCACGCTGTATTCCGGCGCCATGGCGAGCTTGAAGCCCGTGTTGAGTTGTTTCGCCGCCTCATACATCCGCTCGGTCGAGCCGATGTAGTTCTTCGACCATTCGCCGACATCCAGCAGGAACCCATCGATGCCATGACGCTGCGCCAGCTCGATCTCCTGCTTGTAGAACTCAACACTGTTATGGAAGCAGACCATGTACCAGCACAACACCGTCCGTTCCGTTACGGGCTTGCCCGGCGCACTCGGCGCGGATTGCGCCAGGGCGCCAAGGGAAAGCGCAGTGGCGAGAATAGCCAACGCGGCCAACCTCACAGTACGGCGGGCACTACGTTGCCCGCCGCTAGCCACCGCCTGACTCACGCCCTCCATACCCCCGCCTGCGTCCAATGCCAGGCGAGGTACCGCCCGGCCTACAGTACGGCGGGCACTACGTTGCCCGCCGATGCCGCTCGTAGCGAGGACCACTCGCGACGAGCCGGGCGACGCAGCGCCCGGCCTACTCAGTTCGTTCTGCATCACGGGTTGCCTTTCGTTGTCAGATCGTCGTTCATGTCGCCCATGGCACCCGGCGCCACCAATCGCGTGGGATCACGCTGGGCCCGATGCTCCTCCAGATTGGTCTTTCCGTCGCCGTTGGGATCGGCCTTGGGATCGGCGAAGGTCGCCGTCGTGAAGTCCAGCCAGCGCGAATAGCGAACCGCGGGTTTCCCCTCCAACCACTCGCCTTCCTTGACCTTGGGCTCGAAGCCCCGCTCCTTGCTGAACCAGTACATCTCGAACCAGTTCGGCAATCCGTCGCTATCAATGTCTCCGTACTCGCTGTACCAGAAGGGCGGAGCGTCACTGAAATCCTCTTTCCAGAACCGTTCCTCCTCGGAAGACCAGCACACCAGTCCATTGTCCTCGCGGAAGGGCAGGTCTGTGATCGGTTCCGGACTCTCCAGCCGCATTTCCACCTTCCCCTCCCGGACAAGTTCGGCGACCATGGGGCCGGCGGTCACTGGGAACTGCTTGCGGGAGTAACCCGCCGGCGCCTCGTATTCGACCTCACGACCCGGAAGCCGGATCGTGGCCGGCTTCACAAGGCGGGTAAGAACTTCAATAACGCCCCCCTCGACCCCGCTGAATTTCGCGTGAAAGGGAAAGATCGGGGAGCGCGGCGGGTACTTGCGGTAGATCAGGTAGACGCGGTCGCGATCCGTGATGGGCTCCTTGCCGGTCTTCCACAGGGCGATCTCGTAGCCGGTCAGATCATAGAGGGTGTAACGGGTGTTGTAGGCCGGCGCAACCGCGGTGTTCTCGCCGTAATCGTTCCAGGTCACCAGTTGGATCAAGGTGGCGTCCTGATCCAGAGCGCCTTGCCCCCAGTGCATCCAGTCGGTTCCCTTGGGAACATAGCACTCAAAAGGAATGTTCTCTTTCTGGTACATCCCCACCGGCATCGACCATTCCGCCCCCGCGGCGCGGACCGCCTTGGCGATGGCCGGTTGCTCGGACCCAAGCCAGTTGAAGCCGCCAACAGCCTGCACGTAACGCGCCAGAAGGCCGGCCGCCTCGGTCAGCAGGCCAGGCTTGACGTCTGACTTCTCACACCCCAGAAAGAAGTAGCTCAGGCAGTAATGGTAGGCAATCGGTTCGCCAATGCTTTTCGCCGCATCGACGTAGGTCTGGGCCATCTGAGCCCAACCGGCCGGGGTGACTCGAACTGGCGGGACCACCCACATGCCGTAACAGGAGGACAGGTAGCCGAAGATCAGCGGCTTGCCTTCGCGCCGGGCCAGCTTGGGGCTTTTGCCATGCTTTTGGAGCAGTTCTTTCACCGAGTCGACCAGACTTCCGCCGCAGGCAGGGTCGAGGCAAATGGTCAGCTCAAACGGATAGTTCTTTGCCTCGGCGACTTTGAAAAGCGCATCGAGCGTTTGCTTCGCGCCATCGCCTCCGGCCCACGCGTCGATGGCAAAACCATCGATGCCGATGCGCATGGCCCGGCGGATCTCCAGATCAGCGCTTTCTTCAGGCGTCAGCAGCTTCGCGGGATCCAGCAGATCGAAGTTGCGTACATGCCCGCCCAGGTAGGCGGCACTCGAAATGGGCGCATCGTGCCGCAACTCCTTGCCCTCGTTCTGTCGTTGATTGAAAAGGACGCCGCCGCCGGCCGGCCAGCAGCCCATGTAGTGGGCAAAAATCTTCTTCTCAAGGGGCCGTGCTTCCCGCTTCGGCGGCAGGATCGCCAGGATCGCCTCCTCGACCGCAGGCCGCGTATCCTTCCATGACACGCTTACCGGGAGGCGCGTCATGGCCCCCAGTCCGGCGGTTGAAAAGGCTTCGGCGAAAGTGTTGGTCAGCGTGCCCCCGGCGGGAACGGTCACGGAGGTCGTCCGCCGTTCCCTGGGCTGGGCCCCGGACGGCGTGTCGACCGGCATCACCGCGGCCGTCAGTTCAGCC
>CAYOIT010000047.1:12387-27019 GCA_964404035.1 uncultured Verrucomicrobiota bacterium
GGGCTGGGCCCCGGACGGCGTGTCGACCGGCATCACCGCGGCCGTCAGTTCAGCCTGAACCTCGGCGAGGGAGAAGTTCTTCAGAACCACCGTCAGTTGCACCTTTTCGCCGGCTTCATAGGCAACCTTGTCCGTTTGAACGCGCAGAAGGCCCACCGGGCAGAGGGTTTCCACATGCACAGCGGCCATCGCCAGCCTGTGCTTGGGGCTGGCGGCAGTCAAGGCCACCGGCACGGGGGCCTGAGATTTTTCGCCCAGCTCCAGATCAAGATCCCCGCCCGCGGCTGGTTGATCAAGCAGATCGCCCCCCAGCCCCCCGCCCGTCTGCTTCGCCTTCTCGATCTCCGCCGTACGCCGTGTGAGCAATTTCTGCCGCGCTCGGCCCTTCTCCTGCGGCGGCACGTCCAGCAGGCTGTCCCCCACAAACCAGCGGGTGCCCACGGCTACAGGGGTGTCGTTGGTGACGACAAAATCCAACACGATCCCGACAAGGTCCCCGGTTTTGGGTATCTCACGGGGAAGGACGCGACGCTTCGCGCCGTTCACACTCAAGTCCAGTTCGATCGGGTCAACCACGTCGTTACCGCCCGGGCCGGCGCCCAGAAGCGTATGCAGGCGATACCGGCCGGGGGGAAGCACCAACGCAGGCTTAACCTGAAACAGGGGACCTTCATGGCCCTGCCCCAAGTCAATGAGATAGGCTTTGCAGGCCGCCCGGGCGTTCGTCAGCGCCAGATCCGACTCCTTGGCCGTGGCAACGACCGGCAGCGCCAGCTCAACGGAACGAGGCGCCGCGCCGAGAACCGGAATCGCGATCAGCCCAACCAGTGACAAGATCCAAGTCATCATGTTCGCTTCACTTTCCTGGTGCTGACACCAGCCTCAGCCGCCTGCCGTTCCGGCCGCGGCGTCCATGCAATGATTTCCATCGGCGTTTCAACGCTGCTCTCAGGGGTTGATGACGGGTGCATCCGCTGCAGCAGCAGCTCGCCCAGTCCCTCGGCAAAGGCCACGGGATCGCACTCCAGCAACGTGACTGGAAAAGGATGCTCAAGGTGGAAGCCCTTGTTGGCATGCGCCACGACGCGCAATTGGCCCGGAACCCGAATGCCCATCTCCCGAATGGCCAGTTTGACGTCCTCGAACAGCCCGTCATCCAACACCAACAGTCCATCCGGTTTCTCAGGATAGGCCGACCACAGCTCGCGGAACTGGTCCCATCCGCCACCGGCTAACCCCGGATGCACGTCACTCCGGATCCAGCCCTGGCGGGTTTCCATACCCGCGGCCTCCGCCGCCTCCGAGAAAGCGACCTTGTGGAGTTCCGGCCCCCACACCACCATTGCCGGTCGTCGACAGCCCTGCTCAGCCAACCGCTGAACCCCCGCCTGCACGGCCTTCGTGCTCAAACCCACCGCGGCTTCCACGGCACCGTTGACGAGCGGAACCGGACAGACACGAAAGCGTTCCGTCCAGGACTCCGACTGCGGCGCCGAGACCACCACGACACCATCCAGGACACCGGATTCGACGTCGGCGAAGAAGCGACGACACGTGGGCTCGACCGGATCTTCACCGGGCTGGGTGTGCCCCATGTAGAACTCCGTCTGGACCCCGTTGCGGGAAAAGAAACTCCAGAGGGCATGCGGCACCTCGCGGAAGAAGACAGAGGACCGGCGGTTCAGGAGATCCAGCTCCGAGTAGAGCCCCACACAGGGTCGTTCGGCACGTGACGTCGCGAAAACCCCGCTGCCATGCCGTCGCTCGATCCACCCTTCGCGCTCGAGGACACTCAGGGCCGCCATTACGGTGTTCACGCTGACGGCATATTGGGTGCTGAGCGCTTCGACGCTGGGGAACACATCCCCGGCCTTCATCGAGCTGCGGACCTGAGCCCTAAGCAGTTTGGCAACTTCGGCAGGACGCCCACGCCCCTGAACGGGATGTCTCATCGTCAGTCTCCTCCCGAAACGATCCAGACAGTATCTGAGTCTTTGAAAGAGTACAAAATCAGGGCGCCGCTGTCAATGATACGTCCGGTCTTAGACGGGGTGGCGGCAAGCGGTCAGGTAAGGTTACAAGCCTGCTTCGAGCCGAAGGATCAGATCGTCCTGGGCGGGACGGGACAGTTTGAGGAAATGTTCGCTGTAGCCGGCAATGCGTACGATCAGATGGGGGTACGAGGCCGGATCGGCCTGAGCGGCGCGCAGCAGGGCGGGAGACAACGTGTTCACCTGCAGGTCGGCGCCGCCGAGGGAGAAATAGCCGCGGAGTAAGGCCAGAAAGCGTGCCCGGCCGGCCGCCTCGTCAAGCATCCCGGCGGGCAGCGAAATGTCCAGCGCCTGGCCGCCGGGCAGCTGGTCGACCGGTAAACGCGCGGCACTGGCCAGCACGGCGGTCGGTCCGGCCTGGGCGGCCCAGACACTGGGGCCGAGTTGTTTGTTCAACGGGGCGCCGTACGGGCGTCCGTCGAGCCCCGCCGGGGCGCACGGCCCCATGGCGACATGGTTGTAGAGCGTGTGCAGCGAGGCGCGGAAGGCCACGTGATGCTCCGTTCCGTTCTGCTGGTTCACCGCGCCGATAAACGCCTCCAGCACCCGCCGGGCCATCGCATCCGCGACAGGATGGTCGTTCCCGTACTTTGGGCACGCCCTCACCCGGCAGCGCAATTCCTCCCGCCCGACATAGTCGGTGCGCGCCGCCTCCAGCAGTTCCGGCAGCGTCACCTCCCCGCGCTGAAAGACCAGCGTCTCGATGGCCACCAGCGCATCGCTGACATTGGCCCACCCGAACCCCTCGACCACCGCGGAGTGATAGCGCGGCCCGCCGGCGTAGCGGTCGAGACCGCGCGTCCGGCAGGCGTCCAGCAATCCGGAAAGCAGGGGGTTGGGCTGGTAACAGGCGCGATAGGCGGCGACCTGGCGGTACTGCGTGGCCAGCCCCCCGGCCACGCGCGCGACTACCTGCTGGTAGGCGTCAAAGAGCGTGTCGAGAGAACGGTAGTCCTCCCGGCAGCAGGACGCCAATTCCGGCAGCAGCGAGCCGTCGGCCGCCCGTCCGCCGGACGCAGCCACTTCCAACGCCAGCGGCAGCAGCAGAATCGCCGCCCACATGTCGTCGAGTTCCGCCCCCCCCACGACGACCCCCATGCAGGAGTTGATCGACAGCCGCGCGAGGTCCGCCGGCAACGTGCCGCGCACCGCGAGCATGGCCCGGCAGCGCGGCTCGTGATAGTAACTCGGCTGTCCGTTGCCGGCGCCACTGAGACGCGCCAGCAAATCCAGATCGTCGGCCCGCATGCCGTCATGCACGCGGAAGGCGATGATCGGTTCCGGCAGGCCCAACGCGAGGATGACGCGCAGGAAGAGCCGGGTCAGGTCGTTGACGGCATCCCGGCCGTCGTCGTCCAGCCCGCCCAGCGTAAGGGCCTGCCCCTCCGCATAGCTGCCGCACTTGAGCAGGAAATGAGCGAGCAGTTCCCCGGCTTCGTCTTCCGTAAGAGCCCCGCTCGCGAGATCCCGCCGATAATACGGCCAGAGCAACCGATCGAGCGCGCCCAGGGAGTTCGCCGACGGGGATTCCGTCATACCGACGGCGAGATAAGTCAGCCAGATCGCCTGCAGGGCGTCGAAGAAACCTGCCGCCGGCAAGCCTGGAACGTGCCGGCAACTGGCGACCATCCGGCGCAGTTCCGCGGCACGGGCGGGCGCGGCTGTCCCGGCCAACGTTGCGGCGGCCTCAGCGTGCCGCTGCGCAAAGTCGATGAACCCGCGCAACGCCACCGCCATTCCGCGTGACGAGGCGGCCCGTTCGAGGTCCGGCTGCCCCGCGGCAGCGGCCTCCGCTTCGGCCGCCATCGCCGCCACCCCGCGCGTGAGCACGGCGTGAAAATCAACGGTATGATGGCCCTCTCCGGCGCCGCCGATCCAACCTGGCGCGGCATAGGCACGCCGCCACTCGTTTACCGTCGCGGCCGCGGCCGGGTCCACGATGAAGGCAGGCAACGTCAACCGGGACATGGCGCGTTGATGCGCCTCCTCCCAGGCTCCGGGGACGTGCGGGCAGAAATGGCCGGCGAACAGATCGTCCGGCCCGATGTGCAGATCGATCTCCCGCAACATCGCCGCCTGGGCCAGGCCCCACCGCTCGGCCAGAGCCAGCTGCGGCTCACTCTCCGCCAGTGCCCGCGCGATCAACGCCTTCCGTCGCGACTGGTCCTGGTAACCAAAATGCTGCCCGTCCGCAAGCACCCAGGCCCGCAGCCGCACCACTCGTTCTTCGTTTTGCATACCGCCCCGTAGGCTCTTTGTTGCGGCGGTCCAGCCGCCCGGGATGGCGCGCATGCTACGCGCCGCGGACGACGGCACGCCCCGCAGTTAAGCGTATCGTATACGGCAGGGCACGTCGTCCCTCCCGCCGAACTCATCCAGTTGCGTTATAGCTTACGACGCAATGCCCTGCACGGCCTTTCTTCCGACGGCTCAGCGATACTTGAACGGGAAAGCGGGTGGTGGGAGTAGAACCACGCCGACTCCGGCCGGTACACCCACGCACGCTCGACCGGCAATCGCGCGGCCCGCGCCGCGTCCTAGCTTTGGGTCGTGATTCTTCTCAGCGAGTCAAGAAGCGAAGTCATCACAAGTCTTTCAAACTATGCCAGATGGGCGAAATAGGGACCGGCAGAACGATTTCCTTCTTCACGCCGGGACGCAGATGGAAACAGTTGTCGTCCCAAGACGTCCCCACCGGTGCGTCGGCCCATATCCACAAGGCGGGGCGTTGCACCGTAAGACGGTAGGTCATGCCGTCGGCCTCGCTGTGCAATTGCGGATCTCGCAAGTTCAGGTGCTTGGGTGGTACGAGCGTCACCACCGCATCGGAAACGACTTCCCCTCCTATTTTGAGTTCAAGCCAGAAGAGCAGATCTGCATCATCCGCTGACTTGCGATATTCGCAAATATCCAGACCGTATACTAACCGACTTGACAGAGATGGAACGTTTGCATCCTTGCTGCCGCGGCCGAGAACTTTACCGTCGGTCAGCATCACAATCCATTCGACGGTCACATCGCTTGAAGCCTGTTTGTCGCTGCTGACGTGAACGTCCACCGCGTCGCCGCCGGGCGCGACCACACCGCTGATCAATAGCGGTGCAAAGAGGCGGCGCATGACGTAGTGCGGGGCCTTCCACGCGCCAGTGCTATCGATCGTGGCATTGGTCATGCCGGGCCACTGGTCATTGAGCATCCAATTGAGCACACCCATGGTCCGTGGCGTATTACGCCGCCAGTGTGAAATTGCCATTTCGAGTAGAATGGCGTGGAGGATCTGCGAGCCCGAGGCGAAAGCATCGAAATCGGCGGGCAGCGGCAGATGCCGGACCCATTGACACAGGATCCCACCGTTTCCGACCGGCATGCGCTGGCGTCTGTCCATGACCAGGCTGGTGGGTTGGCAATCCTTTGGCTCCATGGTGCTCCTCAGTAGGCCCGGCCCCGGCAGGGACTGGAACCCGAACTCACTCATGAAACGGTGATCACACTTCGTGTAGAACGAGAATGGCTGGCATTCCATGAGGACATTCCAAATATGGGCGTCGCCGCAATCGGGATTGTTTGAATCCTTTCGATCGCCGCTGGGGGAGTGCGGCGAACCGGGCCAGTAGTCCTGGCCGCCGTGTTCGCGCACCACCTCCGGCAATAGGCCATCGAACAGTTTGGCGTACAGTGCGAATGGAATTTTGCCGAAAGGGCCATACTGCCAGTCGTCGCCGATCAGCCCCCAGCCTTTGCTCCAGCCCAGCTCCAGCTCGTTGTTGCCGCACCAGAGCGCCAGGCAGGCGTGGTGCTGGAGACGCCGGACGTTGTCAATGGCTTCCTGTCGGATGTTGTCGACGAAGGCTTCGTTGTCGAATGGATAGCCTGTACAGGCGAACATGAAATCCTGCCAGATACAGAGCCCCAGCTCGTCGCACAGCTCGTAGAACAGATCTTCCTCGTACACGCCGCCGCCCCAGACCCGGAGCATGTTCATATTAGCGTCAACCGCGCCCTGCAACAGTTTCCTGTAATGGATCGGATTCTGACAGGACCCATAGCAGTCGGTGGGAATCCAGTTTGCGCCTTTCGCAAAAAAGACCTGACCGTTGACCTCGAACGCAAACGACTCACCCCATTGATCCTTCTCACGCTTCAATCGCAGAGTGCGCAGCCCGACACGAATTTGTCGCGTGGCCAGCACCGCTTGCTTTGTTCCGAGCAACTCGACACGCAAGCTGTAGAGCGGCTGCTCCCCCATCCCCGCTGGCCACCAAAGGCGAGGCGACTCGACCCGCAGACAGACGGGCTCCGCCCTGGCTCCTACCCCGGTGGCGACTTCCCTGCCGTCAAGGCTGAGCGTGACCCGGTAACCCGCGTCCACTCCAACGATCTCGGGTCGAACGGTCAGCGTCACAACGCCACCGGCATGATCCTGATCAACGCGGACATCACCGAGATGTGCCTCGCTCCAGGCTTCGATGCAGATCGGCCGCCAAATACCACAGGTGGGCAGCTTCTGCGTGATGTCCCAGCCGAAATTGCAGTGCATCTTGCGGAGCCAGGAAAAGCCGGGGGTGATGCCGTCCGCCGGCCAATGCGGTAGGGCCCGTTCCGCTTGATGCTCGCGCACCGCGCGAACCGGCGAGGAGAAGGAGATTTCGAGACGGTTCTTCCCCGCCTTCAGGCGTGGTGCCACATCGAAGCGGTAACGGCGGTGCATGTTATCAGTGTGCGCCAGTTCCTCACCGTTGAGCCGGATCGTCGCCAGCGTGTCGAGTCCGTCGCAGACCAACTCGACGTGCTCGTGGTCGAGCAAGCCGGCGAGAATCTCGAACTCGCGCTCGTAGGTCCAGTCGGTCTCGCCCACCCACTGCACGTGTTTTTCGTTGTCGCGGACTTGGGGGTCCGGGATGCGGCCGGCGCGCAGCAGGTCCTTGTGAATGCCACCGGGAACCGAAGCCGGAATCGCCTGTTCATCGCCAGGCTTTCTTACCTGCCACCTACTGTCATTGAGATCAATGTTCATAGCATGCCCCTTCGGTCGGGTGGCCGCCGAGATTGAATATGTCGGCGCCGAACAGGAAGTCCGACAACACCTGTGCGATCTCGACAGTCGCGCCGGGAAAAGGCCGGCCAGCGCGCGAGGTTCGGACTCTTGCCTTGCTTGTCGAGCAACCACTGATGGTGCGGACCCTCTTGTTGCCCGTGTAGCCCTTGGGTTCCGGCATGTCATCCTTAATGCAGGAGCCGTCGAGCGTGATCCGACATCATTTGTTTCTGCTTCTATGGAGACCTTCTTCTTATCACATGCCGCCCCGGATCGAGCGCAGCGGGTGCGCACCCCCCGCTGTACTCCGGACAGTACAGGGCGGGCTGCGCACGCCCTGCCGATTGTCCTGCGAGCCGCTACTTCTTCGCGGCCTTCTTCCAACCCGCTTCCGGCACGACCACGCGCAGACCGTAGTAGGCGTGGCCGGGATAATTCTGACTGTTGAACTCGCGATCGGTGCAGCGTTGGCTGTGCCCGTACCAGCCCCACGAACCGCCGCGGATCGCGCGGTAGTTGCCGGGCTTCTGGTTGCAGGGATTGGTCTCTTCATTCGACGAATAGGGATAGGCGTACCAGTCGGTGCACCACTCGCCCACATTGCCGGCCATATCCATCACGCCGTCGCGGCTGGCGCCCGCCGGGAACGAACCCACGGCGACCGTGCCGTTGTCCTCGGCCGACGGACGCGGCATGCGCGCTCCGAGCGCCGCCTTGCCCAGGAACCGTCCATGGACTCCTGGTACCGGCGCGTCTTCGCCCCACGGATAGGTTCGGCCTTCACCGCGCCCGGTGGCGACATATTCCCATTCCGCCTCTGTGGGCATCCGGAAGCCGTCTGACTTCAGGTCCGCCACCCAGGACTTCTCCTTGGGCTTGGCCGGATCGACCACCTGTTCCGAATACACGGCGGTCAGGCCGGCTTGCGCGGAGAGCCAGTTGCAGTACTTCGCCGCGTCCACCCACGAAATATGCAGGACGGGCTCACGATTGCGCCAGGAATTGCTGTCACGGAAGGCGCGGTGGGCGGGATCAAAGCGCTCGAACTCCTCATTGGTGATCTCAAACTTGCCGATCGCAAACCCGGAAACCTTCACCTTGTGCACCGGCTTCTCGTCCGGCTCACCCTTGTCCGAGCCCATCGCAAACGAACCGCCGGGGATCGGGACCAGTTCCGGCAACTTCGCATCGCGCGTTTCAGGCATGGCCACCGGCTCGACCTTGACCAACTCGATCGCGTCAACAAGCACGCTGCCCGCGTCGTTGTCAGCGGGATCGGGATGACCCCACATCTGCCCGGGCTCCCAGAGCAGTTTCAGGGTGCTCGTCGAGTCGTAGAGCGACCAGAGGAACGACACGGTCCGGAATTGACCCTTGCCCGTGGGCGGCAGATAGGCGGGAATGAAATAGGGGTGCTCCTTCTCGGCGCGCGGCGGGCCATCCGAGAAGAGCGTCAGGCGAGCCTCTTCCTCTGAAGGGTTGCAGTAAGTGATACGCACGTTGTAGCTGGCCGTCTTCAATCCGCTGACGGGAACCGTGAACCCGCTGTCCTTGATGGCCGCGTTCTGCACCGCTTTGACAGAGCCCTCGGTCACCACCACCGCGCCGGTCCCCAGCGTGCCCGATTCGGCTTCGATCCGCTTCACCACGGGCCCGATGGCTGTGCCGCTGATCCACGTGCGATTGACGTGGTGATAGCCGATGAGGCTGTTCCGCTCATTGGCATTTTTCTCGTCAATGATCTGCTTCCGGCCGATGACATCGGCCAGCACGGTCTTGCCGCGCTGGAGTGTGAGCTGGGGCACGCCTGTGGCCATCGGCACCTCGGCATGGCCGACACCGGCCGGCAGTTCGAAGCGCTGCTCCTTGTTCGCCAGCCGTACGGTCACGGTCGCGGGTGCCGTGAGGAACGTGTCAATGTAGACCAAGTCCTGCACGTCGTCGTGAATCTGATCGAATCGGCCGCCGGTCAGGCTGACATCCACCCACTCCTTGCCATTCCAGCCCTTGCGCATCCATTTGGAGCGATTCCGGTAGGTGACGAACATCTTATCCTGGGTGATGACGGGCTTGATTCCGGTCTTGAACCAGGCGCTGCCGTAGGCGGTGGCCGCCAGAAAACTCTCGTCCCGGTCATACAGGTAGCGCTCGGAGCCGGCGGGCCAGCGCATGGGCATCAGGCCGGAATCCTCATTGTAGTCGTTCCAGATGACGATGCTGATCCAGTCCGCGCTGTCGTCGATCGCCCCCTGCCACATGGAGAGATAGCCGCTCATCCCTCGGTAGTCCCCAAGGTTGGCGCTGTTGTAGGCGGGAATGACGCAGGCGGCGAGAATCTTGCCGAGCTTCTGCGTGGCACGTCGGGCGGAGGCGTTGTTGCCGATGACCGTTCCCAGTTCCTCGGCGGTGAACATCATGAACCCGTCCAGGACAGGCGTGACCGAGAATTCGTTCATGTAGGTGTCGAAGCTCGGGTTGAACAGAAAGCGCGGCAGGAAGACGCAGGGCACCAGGCAAACGGGCACTCCCGCCTCCTTGAGCAGTTCGACGGGCCGGGGGAACAGGCTGGCGGCACCGTACCCGGAAAGCACCACCTTACCGTCGTGCTTGAGCTGGTTCGGGTGATCTTTGAACTTCAGTACCATGTCCCGGACCTTCTCGCCGAAGGGCTGCACGCTGTATTCGGGCGCCATGGCGAGTTTGAAACCGGTATTGAGCTGCTTGGCGGCTTCATACATCCGCTCGGCCGAGATGATGTAGTTGCCTTCCCAGGCGCCGACATCGAGCAGGAACCCGTCAATGCCGTTGCGCTGCGCCAGTTCCATTTCCTGTTTGTAGACCTCCACCGAGGCGCCGAAACAGACCATGTACCAGCACAGAACGGTCTTCTCCGTGGGCGCTGATTTCGGCAGATCGGCGGCCTGAACAACCGACGACGCCAGCAACGCCACTCCCATCAACATTCCAAGCATGTATTTCGCGCTAGTTCCCATGGTTCCCCTCTGTTCCTTTTCTCTTTTTTCCAAGCTGTCCCACATCACGTCAATGTTCACGGCCCACTCGTCCCTGTCCCCGGTTCCTCCGCCTGCCAACCGGTGAAGGCTTTCGGCGTGGCGCCGAATCCCCCCGCCTTGCGGAGCGGCGAACCCTCGGGCAATTGATAGAGCGGGGCCTCCACAGGCGGTGACGCGATGACATTCCCGGTCACCGTCACGCTGTTGGTCTGCGCAAACGCCTCCCACTGCGCCGACCCGATTCGATTGGTCCCCCACTCGATCGATCCGAGGTCAATGAGGTTCCCCGTCAGCTTCACGCGGCCGACGGCTTCCTTGTCAACCACCACCGCCACGCGGTTGCTGACGAGCAGGCACCCTTCGATCACGGCGCTCTTCCTCACGCCGATCGCCTGCCCCGCGTTCACCACGGTGCAACGGGCAATGCGTCCGTTGTGGAGTCCAATGCCCTGCCAGCCCCCGCGCACCAGGCAGTTCTCCAACTCGAAATCGCGGCCGCTCACCTGCGCCCCGGCGTTGTCGATGAACTGCGAGCGCCGGCAAGTGTGAAAACTGCCCTGGAAGCAGGCTCCTCCAATGAGATTCCGGCGCACGACGATATCCCGGAACACACTCACGCTGGACATGACATCCACAATACCCATGCCCCCGTTGCGTTCGAACAGCGCCCCGTCCACCAGCGTGACGCTGTTGCCGTGCATGGAAAACCCCTGGTCGCAGTTGAAGGAGCCATTGATGTTCTCGAAGATATCGCCATAGCCCCAGAACCCGGTAAACCCGTCTTCCAGCGAGTAGATCGAGCGGAGATTGCGAACCACCACGTAGTCCCCGTTGACAAACACGCCGCCGTTCAGCGGCATTTCAAGGGTTAACTCGTCCAACTTGGCTCCCGTCGGCAGGCGGACATAGAGCCGGAGGGCTTCGCCAATGCGGCCCATCGTATCGTAAAAAAATCCGCCCGGCGGAAGGTCCTCGAACTTGACCACGTTCCGGCCCGGCTTTCCGTTCAGAAAGAACAGTTCCGGCGCCTCCGGCTCCGTGAACCACCCCTGGTGTTTCTGGAATCCAATCCAGTTGTTTCGGGGCATCAGTCCGGGCGTTCCGTCCGGTTTGACGCTCCTGAACCAATAGACATCATCCTTTAGCAGGGTCCAGGACTTGGCGGGCACGTTGACCAATCCGGAGACGGTGGCACCGTGGCCATCGATGACCAGCGGCGCACCGGCCCTCCCGTGGGCGGCCTTCTCAACATGGACGGTCTCGCGATAGTCAATGCCTGTATTCGCAATCTCGATGTGGGCGCTGACGGGAGCGACCGCCACGGCTCTCATAATCGTGGCGAATGGCCCGCCTTGGCTGTCGGCCACCGGCTCCGCCGCCCGGCCGTCAAACGTGTCGTTCCCCGTCCGGTTGTTGACGTACAAGGTGACGACCGAAGGCACAACCTCCCCGGCGATCGCCATCCACCCCGCAAGGGCAACGGCGATGGTCAATAGTGTCACGCCCCGGCCTTGCCGGACTTTCATATCATCCCTTGGCTTTCTCAACTCATCACGCCCTTTCCGTAAACCGATAGCTCCGGGCCGGCAACCCGTCGAAATCGCTGTCGCCCAGATTGACTAGCACCGCCGTACCATCGCTGTAGAGCGTACGGTTGACCTTGGGCGCCAGTTCCCACCGGCCTTCGATGCTGAACCGCTCCAGGCGACCAACGTAACCTTCGGGGCCAAACGCAAACCGGTAGGCGTCTTCGAGGATCTGCGCTGACCGTTCATACGTGGGTATGCCGAAGGCGGGACTGGGTCGCCTGCAGACTTCGTATTGCGGCGACAACCCCAGATCGAGCAGCTCAAGCATGCGCAGGTGCTGGTCACCCGACCCTATGGACTCGCCGCATTTGACGCTGCCGTGCAGGGCTATGCCCACCAGAGGAACAATGCGATCCAGGAAGTGGCGACCGACGGCGCAGTTGCGGAGGTAAGCACCGATTCGGCTGTGCGAATGCCAGAACCCGTCGACCACGTCGAAATACTGACCGAAAGGCATTTCGGTCGAGACGCTGCCCATGACGTCCAGGGCCACCTGGAATTCCTGCCGGGCCAGGTCGATGTACTGGGCACGCAGGGGTACCGGATGCAGGGGCGAATAACAGGGCACAAAGCCGCCCACCGCGTCGAAGTGGTGATGCCCGTGAAGGCCCAGGGTGGCCAGCGCCGGCAGGTCGCGTTTGACGTGCTTTTCCAGCGACACTTTCGGACAGACTTTGTGCGCCTGCCCGCCGCTCCAGACAATGCTCTCCCAATACTCCCCGGTGCGATGGCGGACCAGGTCGTTCACGTCGAACTCTTCGCTGCAGGCGTAGGCGCCACTGTGGGAGGTATGCACGGCCACAAGGATGTCGTGGGCCTGGCCCCACGCGATCAGCGCCTTCATGCCGGCCTCGCCCCCCACCCGCTCGTCGACGGGCAGGTAGGTGGGGCACTTGCCATCATGACCGTCCTGCCCCCAGCCCACGAGAATGGCGGTGAGCTTCTTCATCCCCCGCGACAGGCACTGTTGCAGGATGTCCCGCGCTTCGTCGCACGTGCAGGTACAGTGGTACGGCCCCTTGCCCTCGGGATGCGGATCCTTGTAAGCCATGAAGATCTTCAGGACAAAGCGTCCCGCGTAGTCGAGAGCCTCGGGGCGCGTCTTCCCCTTCTCGTCCCACGTCTGAAGCCCCCGGTCCTGCCGCAGGAACTGGCGGTACTGCCAGCCGACGAACGCGTAGCCCTCGCCCTGGGAACTGACCGGGGGAGCAAACCGGTAACGCACCTGTCTCGGCCCGGCAATGGCCTCATCCTGCTGCTCCCAGCGCCACACGAGGTGCGGATGGACACTATTGGACTGGGCGGCCTCCCAGTGGCAACGGGAGACGAGCTGGGCGTCGTAATCGCCTTGGGCGATCAGCCCGCACAGCGTGCCCTGCTCGCGTGTGATGCCGAAGACCGGCGCATTGCACATGTGCTCCCATTGGTCGTTGGAACTGTAGATCGTCTGCCGGACCTCGCGCGGGTAAGTCTTATCGAAAACCATCTGGCACCCGTACCAATTGGGCAGGGTCAGGTAGCCCTTCTCACCGGTGCGGGCCGCTCCGAACTCCGGCAGGAGTTCCAGACCCAGAAGGCGGTAAAGCCTGGGCAGGCCTTCGCTCACCCCATCGGGAGCAATCGAGACATCAAAGCCGTCACCCGACGGAGTCAGCGCCACCGTCAGCACAATCCGGATGTGAAGGGTGTCGAACGTCATGGTCACCCGTGCCGTGCGTTCGTCAACGGGGCTTATCGCCAACAGGCTGCGGGTGCTGAGTGACAGCGTCCCCATCGTGCCGTACGCCTGCGCGTCGTCCCAAGGCACGAGCACCTGCTGCGCGCGGGGATGTTGGCGATCGTAATAGTGCAACACGCAGAGGGTGCCGGCCTGCCAGAGCTGTTGGCCTTGCAGACGGAAGGCAAGCTTGCCTTGTGCATCAAGGGTCAGGCGGGAAGCATTCGCTTTGAGCACGATGGTTTCAGGTGTTTCAGTCATAAGGTCGTCTTAATCGGATCGGTTTAGTGTAGAGAGTTTTGAAGACCGGCCGGCACTGTGATGTCGACCGACCCGGGCCGCAGTTGGAAGGCGTGTGGCTGTCCTTCCACACGGAGCCGATAGCCGCCATGGAAACCCCGGAAGCGGGCCACTCCGTCGGCCCCGGTCACGGCGGTCAGATGGGTGCGCCACTCGTCCTGGATCAAGTGGCGGAGGGCTTCGTAGGCCGGCTTGGGACTGAGATCGCGGTTCAGCAGCCCCGAGGCAAGCCGGGACTCGCCGCCGGCCGCTCCCCCGCCATCGGCCACGTTCCACCAGGTAATGGCCTGCACGGCGGGATGGCTGAACCATAGCCGGTAGAGATCGCGCGCCACTCGCGCCTGCAGTTCCTGCCCTGCCGGAGTGGCATCCGGCGCCGGCAACGTGATCTCGCTGATATGCACCGGCAGGTCGAGTCGCTGGTAATCGTCGAGCGCGCGGAGCAGCTCTTCGCGCAGGTGAAGCTCGCCGCTCGCCACCCGGGCGACGTCCTCCGCCTGGAACACATGCCACTGCAGGCCGATCCCGTCGATCTTTCCCCCAGCCTCCCGCAGGCGACCGATCAACTCCAGGTAGCTCGGGCGCAGCTCGGGGAACCAACTCGTCGGGGTGGTCTCGTTGATCATCAGATGGGCCGAGGGGGGCAGGTACCGGGCTGCCCATTCGAAAGCCAGTCGCTCGTAGTCCGGGGGCAGGGGGCAGATCTGCGGCCTGTTCTCCGGCAGGTTGCGTTGGCTGAGCGGTTCATTGAGCACATCCCAACGGGGGATGCGATGGCCGTAACGTTCGGCAATCTGCCGGATCCGCCGTTCGAGCAGAGGCGCACAGTCGGCGGTATCCTTCAGCCACGTCGGGATCGACCACGGCCGGTAGTCCCAGACCAGACAATGCCCGTTCATGTTCAGCTGGTGCTGCTCGCAGAAGGC
>CAYOIT010000047.1:27119-29067 GCA_964404035.1 uncultured Verrucomicrobiota bacterium
CTCACGCTGCACGTGTGGCCGTTGAGGTTCAACTGCGAGTTGGCCGACAGGCGCAGGTCGCCGATCCTGAGGCTGCGGGTCAGGTTGACCCACGCCCCGTTGGTGATGATCAGCGTGGCCCGCCGCAGGTCATCGCTGTTGAGCAGCAACGGCGGAAATTCGGTTGCCCGGTTCTTGGTCAGATTGGCGTTGCCGATGACGATCTGTCCGGCACCACTCGTGACACCCGCACCCTCCAGATAGATCGTGCCCGCCGCGCCCACGCTGGCCGGCGCACCGGCGCCCGCGCCGCCGCCATTGGCGGCGAACGTGACGCTGCCAAAGCTGTCCGAAGCCGTGAGCTTGACCCGAACGCGACCGCCACCGCCGCCAACTTCGCTGTGGGTTGCCGCGGGATTCACGGTGCGGCCGCCCGTTGAGCTGATCGTGCCACTGCCCGACAACGTGGTAGTCTGCAGGTCCAGTGAACCGCCGGCAGCGTTCACATTGTTATCAGGAAAACAGCCGACGAGAATGCTGCCATTCACAGCCGTGTTGCCCGAAACGACCAGCCGGACACGGCCGCCACCAATGCTGCTGCTCCCGGCCCCGGTTCCGCTGCCGAGGTGGGCAGGATTCAGGATCGACCCATAGCAGAGGCCTGCCGGCGCGCCGGAACCCAACCCACCGTGACTCCCGCCCGCTCCACTGCTGAAACCCGGGCCGCGAGCGGCCGCGGCCTCACTGGTGTTCAGATAGCCGCTCCGGCGGACGTCGATCGTCCCCTCCACAGTCAGGTTGCCATTGAGCGTCAGATCGAGACCGGCCTCGCCGGACCCGTCGTAGGGCGAATGGGACAACGATCCGTTGGTGGCAATGGTCCAGTCTGCGGTCTGCGTGAGCGGCGCATCCACCCGCAGCGTGTAATTGGTGATCGTGAAACTGGCTGGGAACGTGATCCCCGTGAGGTCCCTCACCGCGATGAAGGAGTTCGCCGGGCCGTTAAAGGTCAGGTTACCCAGGCTGCCAAAATCGAACGTGTCGCCGGTGTCGAACCCGAGCACGGCAGCGCGGTTGATGACGATCTCGCTGAACAGTTCAAGCGGATGGGCAGCCGGAATCACCGTGCGGGCCCGCCGCGTGAAGATCCCGTTGTTGTCGAGAACCAGGATGCCCCGTTGGGGCGCATGCGCGGTGGATTCCTTATACACGGTACCCGCCGCCGAACTGCGGCCGTAGTAATCGCCATAGAGCCCAAAGGCCGTCAACGTGAGGCCGGCGAACGACGTATCATTCGTCACGATCACGGCAACACGCCCGCCGCCGCCGCAAGAGGCGTCGTACCCGGCTCCCGACCCGTTGGCCCGGATCGTGCCCGAACCCGCCACGTGACCGGCAAGGAGGAAGACCGATCCGCCTGCGCCGCCATAGCCGTAGTTTAGCAAACCGCCATCTCCGCTGGCCGATATGACGCCGCTCACGGTGGCCGTACCCCCCACCGTCAGATACACGGCGCCGCCACCGGTGCGCCCCGAGCTTCCCCCGCCACCACTGCCCAAGGTCACCGGTTCCCACACACTGCCATAGCAGGCCGCCGTGGCACGGTACCCTTCGCCGCCGTGCGTGCCGCCCCGAAGATCGGCCGTGCCCGCGCCGGGCCCTTTCCCCTTCGCGTAGCCCTTGCCGTCCACGTCGATCGCGGCACCGCTGCCAACCTCGAAGTTGCCGCCCACGGCGAACCTCAGCCGGTAGGTTTCCTGCGTGCTATTGGCCGCGTGTGTCAGCCGCCCGCCGCGGATCACCATGTCATTGGAAACCGTCACGCCGCTGGCCCAGCCTCTGGCGACGGTCACGGTGCCGGCATAGAGCGCCGTCTGCTCCCACCGGGTCACCGACTCCGGTGCCGCCGCGTCCCAAGTGCAATTCGAGGGGCTGCTGTCGAACTTGGCCGTATCCTGCGGCTGGGGCA
>CAYOIT010000048.1:0-2105 GCA_964404035.1 uncultured Verrucomicrobiota bacterium
GCAGGGCGCCCATCAGCATGCCCGGGACGATCTTGTCGCAGTTGGGGATGCAGATGACGGCGTCAAAGCAATGGGCTTTGACCATGGCCTCGACGCTGTCGGCGATGAGTTCGCGGCTGGGCAGGGAATATTTCATGCCGGCATGGCCCATGGCCACACCGTCGCAGATGCCGATGGTGTTGAATTCGAAGGGAATACCACCCGCCTTGATGATCGTTTTCTTGATCAGTTCGGCCACCTTGTTCAGGTGGACATGACCGGGAATGATCTCGACGAAAGAGTTGCACACGCCGATGAACGGTTTGTTGAAGTCGCCGGTTTTGACGAGGCCGGTGGCCCGAAGCAGACTGCGATGCGGTGCGTGTTCAACTCCCTGCTTGATCTGATCGCTATTCATAGTGGTTCCTTTCGTTCGAAAACGGGCGTGACTATAGCGCATCCAGAGCGGGAGTGTCGAGCGCATCGATCAACTGCCGGCAAATGCACCTGAAGGTCAGAGAAGTCGATCAACCAGCCGCTTTGCCCAGACCACGGTCTGTTCCGAAAGGCGCACGGCGTGTGCGCGATGTTTGGCTGAAACGGGGAGTGTTTCACCCGGGTATCGATGCTGAACCGCGTATTTTGACAGTGTAGGCAGGTCAATGAGTTCCGGCGGAAGAGATATGCCGGGTGGCAGTCGGTCCATAAGGAAGGCCAAGTCGTGTGTCCTGGGGAATGTGAGGCCGTGGGCCAGGAGCACGGCCTTGAGGGCCTTCTCGGCGGCCTGCTGTGCGTGAAAACAGAGGTGCTCATAAAGCATGCCTCGCGTCTTTTTGAGCCGGGCCAGGGTGAGATCACCTAGCGCATTGCGCAGCCAATCTTGTGGAGAGCCGGGCGAGGGCGATTCAGGCCGCATAGATTTCTCGCCCATGTTGGAGAATCTCGCCATAGATAAGTCCAGTATTGGCTTTCGTCCGACGGAGAGCCGCGGCGGTCACCACCAGAAAATCGCAGGGCATGTCTTTTCGCCGCACGCCTCTGTTCAGACGATCCATCACCTCCTCGCGATTCCGGGTGTCGGGAACGACCACCAGGAAATCGAGATCGCTGTCCGTGGTGATGTGCCCCTT
The DNA here is from genome assembly GCA_964404035.1 of uncultured Verrucomicrobiota bacterium. Classification (GTDB taxonomy): domain Bacteria; phylum Verrucomicrobiota; class Kiritimatiellia; order CAIKKV01; family CAITUY01; genus CAMBRF01. Next base: position 1,110 of record CAYOIT010000048.1, read on the forward strand.
GGCAGCGGAACCGAACAGGATGACTCGCGTGGGACTGACCAGCCTCACGATTTGATCGAGAACCTGTTCGATATTGCGTTGGAGTTCCCGCTTTGTCATGTGAATCGTATAACAGAAAACACGGGGTTCGCCAACCGGGTTTCCCACGGCGACGTACCGTCAGACTTCAGAGAGACCGGGGGTAGGGGGCACGCCAGGGCGAAATTGTCTTGTTCCCGCGCGGTGGGGTTCCTAGGCTGATCCCAGTGAGGATACCATGACTATGCCATTGATTGAACTCAGGGGCGTTGAGAAACGCTATGGACAGGAAGCGCCGGTGATCCGGGACGTGTCGCTGGTCATTGAGGCCGGCGAAACGGTGGCGGTGATCGGCCCCTCCGGCTCGGGGAAGAGCACCCTGCTCAATATCCTGGGCGCTCTGGATACGCCGACGGCGGGGCAGGTCCGTTTCAAGCAGGAGGATCTGGCGAGCTATGACGACGGGCGGCTGGCGGCGTTCCGCAATCGGCAGGTGGGGTTTGTGTTTCAACACCATCATCTGCTTCCGCAGCTTACGGCCATGGAGAACGTTCTCGTGCCGACGCTGGTGGCGGACATGGAACGACAGACGGCCGCCTGGAAACGGGCGGAGCGCCTCATGGAAAGAGTGGGGTTGGGTTCCAAAGTCAATTCGCGCCCCGGCGAGTTGTCCGGTGGTGAGCGTCAGCGCGTGGCGGTCGTCAGGGCGCTTGTCAACGCCCCCCCGCTGCTGCTGGCCGATGAACCGACCGGGTCTCTTGACGCGGTCACGGCGGGAGCCCTGGTGGACCTGCTGGTCGAGCTCAACCGTGAGGAAGGGGTGACGCTGGTGATGGTAACGCATGCCCCGGCGCTGGCCGGTCGCATGGGCAGAGTGCTGGAACTATGCGCAGGAAGTCTTCGCAATGGTTGATGGGAGACGCTCATGGCTGAGAGATCTTTAACGGCGTGGCGGCTTATCTGCCGCACCGTGACGTT
>CAYOIT010000048.1:2205-28812 GCA_964404035.1 uncultured Verrucomicrobiota bacterium
TGGCTTGCCGAGGATCTGGGCATTACCAACGGTGAGGCGGTCACGTTCAGGTATTTTGTCCTGGGCCCCTTGAGGACGCTCGTTGAAACCAGTGCCGTTTTCCGGGTCGGCGCGGTGATTCCGTTGAAAGAGTATGCGGACTCGACGTTGATGCCGGAGATGCCCGGCGTTTCGGACTCTGCGAGTTGCCGCGACTGGGATTCCGGGGTACCCATCGACCTGAAACGTATCCGGCCCAAGGATGAGGCTTATTGGGAAACCTGGCGGGGGGCGCCCAAGGCCTACATCCCTCTGGAGGTGGCGCGATCCTTGTGGAGCAATCGGTGGGGGAGTCTTACCGCCATCCGGTTCCCCACCACGGCGGGCAGTCTGGCGGAATGGGAGTCTCGATTGGTGGCCAAGGTGGGCCTGGTCGGACGGCCCTTGTTCAAGTCCGTGCGTGACGAAGCCCGTCAGTCCTGGAGTCAGGCATTGGATTTCGGGCAGCTTTTTCTCGGTCTCAGCCTCTTCCTGGTGGTCTCCACCATCTGCCTGATGGCGCTGCTGTTCCGGCTTGCGGCCGGGCAGAGGATGGAGCAGGTGGGGGTATTGCTGGCCGTAGGCATCAATCGCCGGGCGGCTCACGCTTGGATGGTGGTGGCGAGCCTGCTGGCGTCGGTGGTGGGGGGCACGCTGGGTCTGCCTGCAGGGCTTCTCTATGCGAAGGCACTGCTGCGATGGTTTGAGTCCCTGTGGCAGCCGGCGGGATCGCTGGAGCTGATCTTCAAGGCAAAGCCCCTGTCGCTCGGAATGGCCTGGGGTACGGCCCTGGTGCTGGCCCTCGGCACGGCCTGGTTCGCGGCCAGGCGGTTCCAGGGGAAGCCGATCCGGGGGTTGCTTGACCACCTTGAGGGCGAAGCGTCCAGCCGGCGCCGGAGAATTCGTCACCTGCTATGGTTGTGTGGCGCGGGGCTCGCCCTGTCGGTGGCCGCGATGGCGGCGTGGAAGGGGCGGGGGGCGGACAGCGCACAGAAGGTCGGTTTCTTTTTTGCCTCGGGGGCCTCTTTGCTGGTTCTGGGCATCGGGGCGATGCGTTGGTTTGTGGACACCTGGGGGCTGAGCCATACGGCTCGCCTGACGGATCGCGCTGATCTGGCGCGGCGGAATGCCGGGCAGCAGCCGGGCCGCAGCGTGCTCATTGCCGGGATGGTGGCCTGCGCCGTGTTCCTGCTGGTGGTGGTGGTCTTGTTTCAGCCCCATGAGGCCCATCCCCGGGCCCGCGAATCGGGAACAGGCGGATTTGCGTTGATGATGGAAACCTCCGTCCCGATCACCGTGAACCTGGGACGTCCCGAAGGGCGTAAGCTGTACGGGCTCTCCTCGACAGAGATGGACGGCATCGAGGTGATGGGGGTGCGCGTACGGCCGGGGGATGATGCGGGATGCGGAAACCTTGGGCGGGCACAGGATCCCCGGTTGCTGGGAGTGGATGCGGCGGCACTGGCGGCACGAGGCGCGTTCACCTTCATGAAGGCGATTCCGGACACGACCGCGCCGTGGTTGTTGTTGGAGGCCGATCTTGGCCCGGACGTAGTCCCGGCCCTTGCCGACGAGAATACGCTGATGTGGGGATTGGGGAAGTCTGTGGGCGATGAACTGGCCTACGTGGACGAGCAGGGCCGGCCCTTCCGCCTCCGGTTCGTGGGTATGCTCCAAAACTCGGTCCTGCAGGGGGGCGTGGTGATCTCGGAGCGGGTCCTGTCGGCGCGGTATCCCTCGCTGGCGAGGCAGAGCCTGTTCCTGATCGACGTGCCGGCGGGGAAAGAGGATGCCCTGGCCGACTGGCTGGGCCGGCGGTTGCGGGACGAAGGGGCGGCGGTAACGTTGTGTGCGAAACGGCTGGCGGAGGGCAATGCGGTGACCATCCTGTATCTCAAGCTCTTTCAGACGCTGGGCGGGCTGGGTCTGTTGTTGGGCGTGGCGGTGGTCGCCCTGGTGGTGGTCAGGAACGCGTGGGACCGGCAAGGGGAACTGGCGTTGCTGCGGGCGGTCGGATTCTCGCGGCGCGATGTGGCGGGCCTGCTGGTTGGCGAACAGGTGTGGTTGGTGGGGTGGGGCCTGGCCGTGGGCGTTCTCGCGGCGCTGGCGGCCGTGGGCCCTGTCCTGGATGCCGATCGTCTTCTTGCCTCCCTCTGGCCGGGCCTGACGATGATGCTCGCGGCCGTGGTGATGGGCGGGATGGCCGCGAGCGCCCTGGCGGCGTGGGCGGTGACCCGATCGAATCCCGTGACGGCCCTGCGGGAGGAGTGAGGGCTTAACGCCTTGACGCTGGGGCGGGGGTTGCCTAGATTGACCGCCCGACATGAAGATCATCGACAAATATGTTCTGCGCCAGTACCTGATCCCGTTGGGATACCTGGTGGGAGCGTTCTGCCTGCTCTATGTGGTTCTCGATCTGTTTGATCGTTTTCCTGATTTTGTCGCGGCCAAGGTTCCCGTCAGCGATGTGCTGGCCTATTACGGCTACTATCTCTTTGCCGTCAACGGGTTCGTTCCCTTTATCGTCGTGGTTCTCCCCATCGCCCTGTTGCTGGCGGCCCTTTACTCTCTGACGATGTTTGCGCGGCACAACGAGCTGACCGCCATGTGCGCCAGCGGGGTGAGCATTCGCCGCCTGATGAGGCCGCTCCTGATGGCGGGTTTTTGTGTGAGTCTTTTTGCCGCGGTGGCCCAGGAAACGTTGGGTCCCAAAGCCACCCGTTGGATAGCCGATTACACCAAGTACGTCATCAGAGGGCAGAAAGAATCGCTGGACATCGTTCAGGACTACATCTATCACACCGGCCAGACGCGCCGGCAGTGGCTCATCGGCCGCTTCAACCTGCGCGATCCGGGCACGATGGAGGCCGTGAAGATCATGCAGGAGCGGCCTGACCGGAGCCTGGAAACCGAGATTCTGGCGTCCAGCACCGAGTGGCTCGACGGTACCTGGTGGTTCCACGGCCTTCAGACGCGACCCTACAATGAACTGGGTGAACCCATTGGGCCGATGTCCCCCCCCTTGGATCAGCCTGTGGAAATGACCGATTATACTGAGACGCCGGCGGATTTTCTCGGCGAACTCCAGAAGACGGACTTTCTTTCCTCGTGGGAGATGATCCAGTATCTCAGGGGCCGCCCGAATCTGACCGGTGCGGGACGGGCGCGGCGGTTGGTGGATATCCATGCGCGGCTGGCGATGCCCTGGTCCTGCATGGTCTTGATTCTGCTGAGTCTTCCGGCCACGGCCGGCGGGGTACGGAGGCCGGCGTTGCGCAGTGTGGCCTTTGGCCTGATCGCCTTGTTTGGGTTCTACTTCATCGTCAACATGGGCATGATTCTGGGCAAACGCGAGTTGCTCTGGCCCTGGCTTGCCGGGTGGTTGCCGAATATGATCTTCCTGGGGATCGGCGGCATCCTGACCTGGCGGATGAAGTAGGGGAGCGGGATCACCCCGCTGTTTTCGGGCTTCCGCCCGACAGTTTCTTTTTCAGGTGCCAGACGAGGGTCGCCGCCAGTCCCAGCCCGCACATGGCCAGGGTGATCATCTTCATGGAGTACCAGAGCGATTCCTTTCCCAACCCGCTGCCGATCAGCACCACCATGGCCGAACTGGGAAGGTAGCCGAGAAACGAGCCGATGAGAAACACCCGGTGCCTTGCGGAAGTGAGTCCCAGAATGAGGTTGGGAACGATGCCGGCAATGGGCAGTTGCCGTACCAGGAAGACACTGAAGACGGAGGGGTTCTTGAGCAGTGTGCGCAGGCGCTGACTCTTCTCAATACGCCGTGCGCCCCACTCCTGGCCGCCCCAACGCGCCAGAAGAAAGGAGGCGTAAGAGCCGAATAGCGCCGAGAACTGCGCCAGAACGAAGCCTTCCCAGAAACCGAACAGCATGCCGGCGATCCCGCCGAAGAGGAGGCGGGGAAAACCGCCGGCGATCAGGGCCGTGCTGATCAGAAAGAACAGGAGGGGTGCCCAGAATCCCAGTCCACGCAGCAGGTCTTTCCAGCGTTGGACATCCATCACGTATTGCCTGAGCGGCGTAAAGTGAATAACGGCCACACAGGCCGCTACAACCAACGCCATGATCAGGAACTTTTTCTCGGAGGCGCCGGCGGATTGGGCCGCCTCGATTTCGAGTTCAATGGGCGGCGTCTCCGGTTCCTCTTCGATCGGATTGGGCGGGGTCTTGTCCTCCGGTTCGCTGGTGCTCATAGGTTGTCTTTAAGGAGAATCATCACCTTCACCCATTTTCCCTGAGAGTAGTTGAACCCTCTCACTTCGGCAATCGAATGCAGGCGGTCTTTCTGCGAAAGGACTTCACGATGCTTGTCGAACCTTGTCCCGGTAATGATCAGGACGCCATGGTCGGGCTCAGCGACCCAGGCGGCGAGACCCGCATCCTCCACTCCGCGGACCGGGCCGTACCCCAGGTAGAAGGTGAGGCTGGGTTCGCTGTAGCCGCAGGTTGCCACGGGGATGCGGGGCGGGGCCTGCTGCAAGACGCAGGCGGCCACCCGCGGCGAGATTTTGAACCCTTCCAGGGCGGGAAGGAGTCGGAACCCGGCGGTCAGGAGCAGGAGCGCCATGCCCCACGCGAGGAGCCCGATGACCACGGCATGCCGGCCGCGACGGTACCAGTAGACGGCGGCGGCGGTCATGGTCAGGAGCAACAGCCCCATGCCGACGGCCGGAATCCGCGCGCCGAAGAGGGGGACGCACCAGGGCGCGATGACCAGTCCGAGGCCGAGCAGCACACCCGCGAAGATGAAAAGCCCGAGACCGATCCGGGCCACCACGGTGCGGTTGCCGCTGTGCCCCTCGCGCATCGCCGTCAAGGCTCCCATGGCCGAGAGAATGGCCAGGGCCGGCCAGGCCGGAAGAATGTAATGAGGTAACTTGGTGGCGACCAGGCTCATCAGGATGATCACGGGAAGCGCCCAGCAGAGCAGCACGCGCCGCGCGGGAAGGGCCAGGGAGTTTGACCACATCGGGGCCCTGCCGAACAAGCGGGGCAGGTAGAGGGTCCACGGAAAAAACGCCATAAGCATGACGGGCAGATAGTAGAAGACGAAGAGGACGGATTTTCCGCCATGGCTTTCGAGGGGCGTCACGGTGCGCGCCACCACATGACGGCCGAGGCCGCGTCGCAGGAACTCGCCATGCGTTGCGGCGTTGGCCGGCAGGCCCCACGCCAGGAAAAGCCCAAGGGCGACGACAACGGCGAGGGCAAGCCAGGGCAGGTAAGTCTTTGGCCGTACCGCTCCCCCGCGGACGAACAGCAGCATCGCCGCGATCACCAACAGCGGAACGACCAGGCCGACGGGCCCTTTGGTCAAGAGCGCGGCGGCAAGGGAGGCGGTCAACAGGAGGATATGCGCGGGTCGCACGCCACGGGTCCATGACAGGAGGAACGAGCCAATCGTCGCCGTGATGCAGGCCAGGAGAAGGGCGTCGGTTGTGGCGGCCGTGCCGCTGACGCACATCAGGGGTGAGAGGGTGAGGAAGATGAAGGCCAGGAGGCCGGCCGCAAGGCCACCGATCTGGGTGCCGGCCCAAACGACGATGAGGCCGGTGGCGACGGTGGCCAGGGGTGCCACCATCCTGCAGGAGAGTTCCGAAGAACCGAACAGCTTGACCGGGATCGACATGAGCCAGTAGATCAGGACCGGTTTGTCGGGGCGCAAGTTGCCGTTGAAGGTGGGAACGAGGTAGTCTCCCGATTCAACCATCTCCACGGTGGCCCGGGCGAAGCGCGGTTCGTCGCGGTCCCAGAGCGTGGAGGCCGTGACGAGCAGGAAATATAAGGATAGGATGGCGGCGATGAGCCAGAGGAGCACGACCGGCCGGAAGAAGGCAAGGCGCGTCAACCGGTGTCGTTTTCGCCAGAGAGCCGGGCCGACGGACGCGGCAAGGAGCAACAGCGCGACAGGGCCCCAGCCGGCGAGAAACACGAGGACGCTGGGGGTTCCCCGCGCCCAGGACAGCCTCGAGAGCTCGAAAACCAGGGTAAGCACCCCCCCGAGCAGACACCAGTTGCGGCGCAGTCGGAACGTGCGTCGGCGCAGCAGGGCGACGGCCAGGGCGCCGGCGATGATTCCGAGCGCCGTGCCGGTCAGAACGTCGCTCGGAAAGTGCCTGCCGTCGTAGACGCGGGCGGCGGCGACGCCGACGGTGAGCACAGTGCTGACGGGGATGGACCATGGGGCGGCGAAGGCCAATGGCGTGCAGACGGCGGCGATGGTGGCCGCATCGCCGCTGGGAAACGAAGCGGTGTTGGCTTTGTTCGGACGCTCGCGTCCCACGCCCAGTTTGAGGGGCCAGACGAGCACGATGACCAGCAGGAGGCTGAAAAGGACCTGGGTGGCCCTGCGCCGCGCTCCGCAGAAGCCCAGGCCAAAGGCGAGCAACAGCGCAACTTCACCCTTGCCGAAGGGACGAAAGAAAGCCAGAGCCTCCTGAAGGGCATGTTGATGGCCGTTGGCATGGGAAAAGCTCCGAACCGCCGTGGAAATGGCCGTATCAAACGGATGGATGATGACGGCAGCGGCCAGAAGGAGAGCGGCGGCCAGAAGGGGGGCCACATAGGAGTCTGTTCTGGTGTCTTTCATTGGGCCGTAATCAAACCATGCAGGACGACAGAGTCAAGGGAATCCGTGCGGTTCCAGAAGATCTGCGCAAGAACGTGTATATTCCTGAGAAAGTCGCTAAGGTTCTGAATCGGAGGGTGTGATGGCAAAGAAACGATTGGATCTCCTGCTGACGGAGCGGGAACTTGCGGAAAGCCGTGAAAAGGCGCAGCGTTTGATCCTGGCGGGGGCGGTGCGGGTGGACGGTCAGGTTGCTGACAAGCCCGGCCGGCCGTGTGCGGAGGACGCGGCGGTCGAGGTGGAGGCCGGGGATCGCTTCGTCAGCCGGGGTGGCGAAAAACTGGAAGAGGCGATCACGCGCTTCGAGATCGATGTCCGCGGCCGGGTCTGCGCCGACATTGGCGCCTCCACAGGCGGGTTCACGGATTGCCTGCTGCAGCACGGGGCCGCCAGGGTGTATGCCGTGGATGTGGGGCGCAGTCAACTGGATTGGAAGCTTCGCAATGATCCGCGCGTGGTGGTGAAGGAAGGCCTCAATGCCCGTTATCTCCAGGCCGGCGACATTCCCGAGCCGTTTAGCTTTGCGGTGGTTGATGTGTCCTTCATCTCCTTGACCCTCATCCTGCCGCCTGTTACAAAGCTCATCGCCCCGTCGGGCGAACTGGTGACGCTTATCAAGCCGCAGTTCGAGGCCGGACGATCGAAGGTTGGCAAAGGCGGCGTCGTGCGCGATCCGGCCGTGCATGAAGAGGTGATTGACCAGGTTCGGCGGTTCGGAACCGGCACCCTTGCGCTCGAATGGAAGGGGATTTGCCAGTCGCCCATCAAAGGGCCGGCAGGCAACGTGGAATTTCTGGCATGGTGGCGGAAGGGGCTGCCGGCGGCTGGAGGCGTATCATGAAAGCACTCGGAGTTTTCGCCAATTGCAGCAAGCACCACGCCCCGGTCGTGTTGAACCGGCTGAGGGTGAAAGCTGCCGAATTGGGGGTGACCCTCATTCCTGACAAAGCCACCGCGAGCTTGATGGGGCTTCCGGTAGAAAAGCCTGAATCCGAGATGTTCGAGCAGTGCGATGTCGCCATGGTGCTGGGCGGCGACGGTTCCATGCTGCGCGCGGTTCGCGATCTGGGCGGGCGCGACATCCCGCTGATCGGCGTCAACCTGGGCGCCCTGGGTTTCCTCACGAGCGTGACCGAAGGGGATCTGGAGCGGGCGCTGGACTGCCTGGTCCGGAGAGACTACACGACCTCCACCCGTGTCATTGTGGATTGCGACGTGCGCCGTGACGGGCGAAGTGTCGGCACCTATTGCGCGTTGAATGACGTTGTCGTGAAGTCCGTCCAATCGCGCGTGGTCACTCTGCGGATGCGGGTCGACGGCCAGGAGGTGGGGTATTTTGTCTGCGACGGGTTGATTGTGTCGACCCCCACCGGCAGTACGGGGTATTCGCTGTCGACAGGCGGTCCGGTGCTGCTCCCGACCGCCCAGGCGCTGGTGGTGAGCCTGATCTGTCCGCATACGCTCAGTACCCGGCCGCTGGTTCTGCCGAATGACGCCACTGTGGAGGTGACGGTGATCGAGCGCTCGGCCGGTGTGGAGTTGTCGGTGGACGGCCAGGTGGGGCAAGCGCTCGAAGTTGAGGATGTGGTCACCGTGAAGCGGAGCCAGCGCAGCGCCCGGTTCATCCATCTTCCCGGCTACGACTATTTTGCCGTGCTGCGCCAGAAGCTCCATTGGCGCGGGTCCAACGTGTGAGCCGAAGCCAGGAGTCAGACTACTGACTTCGGAGCAGTTTCTGGCCTTCGGCCTGGGCCATCTCGTAAACGGTCCGGACCGGGACCGCCGCGGCGGTGGCCCGGATGACGCAGTCTTCATACTCCGGTGACGCCGTCACCCGTTTACCCCGCCATGAACCGACCTTCATGCTTACCTCGCCATAGGGCGTCGTCACGGTAACCATTTCACGGGCCAGCATGGTGCGGTGAGTCAGGTGTTCGCGGATCCCGAAGGTGGTGGTCTCGCTGAAGATCAGGTCGACCATGGCCGCTTTTTTGTCGGGTGCACACAAGGCGGTCAGCAACATGCCGGGGCGCTGTTTCTTCATCTGGATGGCGGTGGAAAAGGCGTCGTAGGCGCCGGCCGCCAGAAGTTTGTGGATGAGCGCGCCGACCAGTTCCGGCGAGGTGTCATCGATGTTGGTTTCCAGGACGAGGCATTCATCGGTGGCGTCGCGGAGGACAGGGGTGAGCAATATCGCGCGCAGGAGGTTGGGGCGCCCGTTAAGCTTGCGTTGGCCAAAACCATGCCCGATCCGGCTGATGGTCCAACCGTCCGGCAGCGCGTCCAGAGATCTCCAGGTTGACAGCAGCGCAGCGCCGGTGGGGGTCACCAGCTCAAAAGGCTCATCCACGAAGGTGACCGGCAGTCCTTTGAGTAGTTCGACGGTTCCCGGCGGCGGGTTGGGGATGACGCCGTGCGCACACTGAATGGTCCCGTGGCCTGCCGGCAGCGGCGAGCACCCGACCGCGTCGATGTTCAGCACCGCGAGGCCTTCGCAGGCGCCGACAATGTCCGCAATCGCGTCCAGCGCGCCAACTTCATGAAAATGGATCTCTTCCGGCGTTTTCGCATGGACCCGGGCCTCGGCCTCAGCCAGGCGCCGGAACACAGAGAGGCTCCGCTGTTTGACCGGGGAGGAAAGGGCGCTGTGGTCGAGGAGGTGGGTGATTTCGGACAGCCCGCGATGCGCATGGTCGTGTTCGTGGCCGCCGTGGTGGTGGTGTTCATGGACGTGAACCCGGGCGCGAATGCCGTGAAGGCCGTGGTCAGCATGGGGAACGGCTTCGACGGAAAGGTCAAAATCCCCCAACTGGGAAAAGGTGGCGTTAAGGTGTGCCGGGGTCACTCCCAGGTCCATCAGGCAGGAGAGGATCATATCCCCGCTGGCGCCGCCGACGCTATCGAACCAGAGAATGGTCTTCATGGTCACGATGATCGTTTTTTTCCGACCCGGCCGGCCTTGCGGGTGGGGTTGACTTTTTCGGGAAGCCGGTTAATCAGGGCGGCCGCCACGCCGGCGCCGAACCCGTTGTCGATGTTGACCACGGTGATGCCCGGCACGCAGGTGTTCAGCATCGCCAGGAGGGCAGTGGTGCCCTGCATGCTGGTGCCATAGCCGATGCTCGTGGGGACGGCAATGATGGGGCACTCCGTCAGCCCGCCGACGACAGAGGGGAGGGCGCCTTCCATGCCCGCCACGACGATCAGGGTGCGTGCTTTCTTGAGGACCGGCAGATGGTGGAGAAGGCGGTGCAGGCCGGCGACCCCGACATCGTACACGCGTTGCACCCGGGCTCCCATACGTTCCGCGACCAGTGCCGCCTCCTCGGCCACAGGAATGTCGGTTGTTCCTGCGCACAGGACGGCCACGAGGCCGATCGGTTTGGCGGCAGGGTGGGCATCAAGGGTCAGCACGCGGGCGGCTTCGTGGTAGACGGCCTTGGGAAACACGCTCCGCACGGCCTGGTATTGGTCGGCTGAGGCTCGCGTGGCCAGCACGTTCTGGCCGGCTTCGTAAAGGGCGGCAACAATCTTCGACACCTGCTCGGGTGTCTTGCCCGGGCAGAAGATGACCTCGGGAAATCCGCGTCGACGCAGACGGTCGGTATCCACGCGTGCGAAGCCGAGGTTCTTTTCGCGCGTGGCCTCGATATCCCGTGCGGCCACCGTAGGCGAGACCTGGCCTTGAGCCACTTTTTTGAGAAGTTGTCGCAGTTTCATGAGCGCAGAGGATGAAAGGTACGCCTCCTGCCGTCAAGACTGAAACACGGGGCAGGGGCGGCACGTCAGGGCCTACTCACGAACGGCAGAGAAGAAGACGAAACCACCCGCTTCGCTTGAGAAAGATGAGTCACAGAGAAATTGGCACGGAGAAAACCGCATCCACCGTTACCTCTTCCTCCCTCCCGAGAAGACGTTGAACGAATTTCTCATAGGGCCTGAGCCTTGACATGATTCTGACCGGCTTCCACAGAGTTCCTGCCCTATGATAAATTCGTTCAACACTTGGATTCCGAGGCGAAGGCCGAGTTATTCTCGGTGCGGATTCTTCTCCGTGACTCGGTGTCTCAAGCGCAGCGTGGTGAATCCTGACTTATTCGACAGCGGGGTTGGATCGCTATCGTGTAGCCCTTTGTCTTACCGTAAGTTCTGAGTGCTAACGAATGAGCCTTGAGCGGCGCGTCAGGGGGAAGGCGATGACGTCGCTTGCGGGTTACTAGACCTGGCCATTTCTCGTCCCCTTTTACCACGAGTTCGTGCAGATCGGTTGGCCGCCTGCCCACTTCCATTTCAAACTGTGAGATCGCCGTCTTAAGGTTCACCATTTGTGTCCAGGTGCTCTGCCGACGGGTCTTTTCCGTCTGGCCCAGTGTCTTGACAGCGACGATCCCAGCCAGAATGCCAAGGATGGCCACCACTAGAAGGAAAAAGTCCGCAAATTGGGGCTGGCTCAGGGCTGATTCATCCTGATTGGTAACTCGTTGTGGCGGAAGAGGAACCCACCCCTGGCCCCTCCAAGGAGGGGAACCGAGTAGTGCGGACAAGCGAAGATCCCCTCCTGGGAGGGGCCAGGGGTGGGTCGGCGTGGGGAGAAGGCGACGGAATAGCCGCTATTACCAAGCACTTACATGACCTGCCCGATGAATCAGCCCTGGGGCTGGCTTGACTCCCTGCCGGGAGAGCGTATGATACTCAACATAAGTGGGGTGCCCGCACGGGCTGAGATTATACCCGTAGAACCTGATCCGGGTCATGCCGGCGAAGGGATAAGTGAAGGGAAGCGCCTCGTGGCGCTTTTTTTGTTTATGAACATCACGCTGAATGGAAATCAACACCTGCATCAGGGGTCCGGTACGCTGGTTGAGCTGCTCAAGGAGTTGGGGTCCCGGCCGGAGCATGTGGCGATCATGGTGAACGACCGGATCGTTCCGAAGGGTGAGCGCGAGGCGTTTCGCCTGCATGAAGGGGACCGCGTCGAAATTCTCACGTTTATGGGGGGCGGATGAAACCGGATCAAAAACTCGTTCTGGGCGGGGTGGAATTCGATTCCCGGCTGTTTGTCGGCACGGGCAAGTTCGCCTCGGTCGAGATCATGGTCAAGGCCGTTGCGGCCTCGGGTGCCCAGTTGGTCACCGTTGCCCTGCGGCGGGTGAATCCCGGCCGGCCGTCGGACGATCTGCTGGGGCCGCTCGCGAAGCTTAACGTCACACTGGTCCCCAACACCTCGGGGGCACGGAATGCGGCCGAAGCGGTGCGCGCGGCGATGCTCGGGCGGGAGCTTTCGGGGAGCCGCTTTGTAAAAGTGGAAATCCACCCCAACCCCCATCACCTGATGCCGGATCCCATCGAAACTTACGAGGCCTCGAAGATCCTGGCGAAGGAGGGCTTCATCGTGTTGCCGTACATGCCGGCGGACCCCGTGCTGGCCAAGCGCCTTGAGGATGCGGGCTGCGCGGCCGTGATGCCGCTGGGGTCGGCGATCGGAACCGGGCACGGCCTGGCAACGGCGGAGATGATCCGGTTGATTATCGCGGATAGCGGGGTGCCCGTGATTGTGGACGCAGGACTGCGCGCGCCATCCGAGGCGGCGGCCGCCATGGAAATGGGGTGCGGTGCCGTGCTGGTGAATAGCGCCATCGCGGCGGCGGGAGATCCTGAGGCCATGGCCGCGGCGTTCGCGGCAGCGGTCAAGGCCGGCCGGGCGGGACGCCTGGCCGGGTTGATGTCCCGGAGTACGCAGGCAGTGGCGACCAGTCCGCTGACCTCATTTCTGACATGAAGGACGAGGCTCCAACCGCCCTTGTTCCGGAGGCGATTGATCCTACGCCCTGGATGGCTCTCGCGCGCGAGGCGGGCGAAGCTGACGTCAGGCGTGCCCTGAATACGTCGCAGGCGGACGAGGCTGACTTTGCCGCCTTGCTTTCACCGGCGGCGGGGGAACTTCTGGAGGAGATGGCACTCCTTGCCCGAGATCGCACCGAGTCTCACTTCGGCCGGACCATCTCGCTCTATGTGCCGCTCTATCTTTCGGATTACTGCTCAGGGGGTTGCACCTATTGTGGCTTTGCCTCCGATCGCCACCAGGCACGGCACCGGCTTGAGCCCGATGAGATGGTTCGGGAGTTCAAGGCGATCCAGGCCATGGGTTTTGAGGAGATCCTGTTACTGACGGGGGAACGCACGCCGAAGGCTGATTTTCTCTATGTCAGGGACGCGGTGGCGGAGGCGGCCAGGCATTTTGCGGCGGTCACCGTCGAGGCCTTTCCCATGACCACCGAGGAATACCGGGGACTTGCCGAGGCCGGTTGCGTGGGGGTGACGATCTACCAGGAGACGTACGATCCGGTGCAGTACGAGCGACTGCATCGTTGGGGTCCCAAGCGCGACTACGCGAACCGGCTGCAGGCGCCCAGTCGTGTGTTGGAGGGGGGGATTCGGTTTGCGGGCCTTGGCTCGCTGCTGGGCATTGCCGATCCGCTCTTCGATACCTTGAGTCTTTACCGGCATGCCCGGCAGCTCCGGCGCCGTTTCTGGCAGTCCGGAGTTTCGATTTCCTTCCCGCGTGTCTGTCCGCAGGAGGGAGGGTACATGCCTCCCTATCCGGTCAGCGACCGGTTTCTGGCCCAGATCATCTTCGCCTTTCGGATTGCCATGCCGGATGTGCCGTTGACCCTTTCGACCCGTGAGCAGGCTGCCTTTCGCGATGGTATCGCGGGAGTGGGGATTTCCAAGATGAGCATCGCCAGCCGCACCACTGTCGGCGGCTATCAGGCGCACGGCGTTTCCCCCGACGGGCAGTTTCATGTGAGCGATGATCGCGATGTGGCCACGTTCTGTGCGGCGCTTGAAGCCAAGGGGCTGGAGCCGGTGTTCAAGAACTGGGATAAGGTGTTCCGGTAGAGTCATTGTTGGGACGATAGCTACAACCTTTGGAGTGCGGCAGTCCAACTGCCGCCTTTCTTCGGGTGGGCGGGGGATGAAGGCGGCAGCCACGAACTGCCGCACTCCAAAGGCTCGCCTGCGCTCGCGATCAGGAAAACTGGAAAACAGGATGAATGCATCATGCTGATGACAAGCCCCCAACATGCTGAACGGATGCGGCGGTTTGAGGCCGCCGGGCTCTACTTTGTGACCTCCCAGGCTTTGTCTGCCGGGCGGACGACGTTAGAGATTGTGCAGGCGGCCCTGGCTGGTGGCGTGACGTTGGTCCAACTGCGCGAAAAGGATATGGCCTTGCGCGACTTTGTGGCGCTGGCGGAGAAGGTGCGTGACTTGACGGCGCGGGCGGGCGCCTTGCTCATTATTAATGACCGGCTCGATGTGGCTTTGGCAGTCGGGGCCGATGGGGTGCATCTCGGGCAGGACGATTTCCCCGTGCCGGCGGCGCGCCGCTTGGGCCGCGACCTGATCATCGGGGCTTCCACCCATTCGGCCGAAGAGTCTTTGCGGGCTCAAGCGGAAGGGGCCTCGTACGTCAACATCGGACCGATCTTCGTCACCGGTACCAAGAAATGGGATGATGAGTATCTGGAGATCGAGGGGTTGAAGCGGGTTGCCGCGGTCACCAAGATCCCGTTCTCTGTGATGGGTGGGATCAAGCGGGAGCATCTTCCCGAATTGGTGCGTGCCGGTGCCCGGACCATTGCACTGGTTACGGCTGTAACGGCGGCACCGGATCCGCAACACGCGGTGCAGGAGTTGTTGGGGTGCTTGCAGCACTGCCGGACTTAGCGTCTGCGTGGTACGGCGGGCACTACGCTGCCTGCCGATGCCGGGCGACGTAGCGCCCGGCCTACATGGGTTACTGGCGCGAACCTGCCTCAGGTTGCGGCGGGACAGACTTGCTCCAAGTCAGCGTAGCGCCAGCGGGCCGGGAAATCGCGGCATTGGCGCGGTTTCGTGCCCTGGATTCCGCAGGCGACCTGCGGTTCCTCAAGGAAGACGCAGGCGCCGTCGGCTCTTTCGCGCAGAATCAGGCCGCGCCGGTCCTCGCGTAGTCGGGTGAAGTGCTCGGTGAAGGTATTCGCCGCGAGGCCCAACCCCGCGGCGATACTTTCGATCTCATCTTCCTGCAGACGAACTTCACCCGGATGGCGGCAGCAGTTGCCGCAACGGAGACACTGAAAACTCACCGCTATTTACTCCGCGGCCAGGACGTTCACGAACGCTTCGTCGTAGTCCTCGGGGGGCTCGAAGCCCAGCAACTTGATGCACGTCGCCGCGAGGCTGCTGATACCCAACCCCTGGTGCGGGCCAAGCTTGAGGCGGGCGGTTCCCGCGGGATCGTAGACATAGGCGGGGACCGGATTCAGGGAGTGGCTTGTTTTCACTTTGATCCGGCCGTTCTCCATCTTCGGCCTGCCCGTCTTCTTGTCGTGTTCGTACATGTCGTCGGCATTGCCGTGATCGGCGGACACCACCAGAATGCCGCCGGCCTTTTGCACGGCCTTGAGGATACGGCCGAGGCACAGATCCACGCTCTCGACTGCAATTTCGGTCGCCTGGTAGACTCCGGTGTGGCCGACCATATCGCCGTTGGGAAAGTTCAGGCGAATGAAGCGGTACTTGTTGTCGATAACGGCTTTGAGGACGGCGTCGGTGATCTCGGCGGCTTTCATCCAGGGGCGCTGCTCGAAGGGCAGGATGTCGGAGGGAATCTCGACATAGTCCTCGAGGGCGTCATTGAACTTACCGGAACGGTTGCCGTTGAAGAAGTACGTGACGTGCCCGAACTTCTGGGTTTCGCTGATGGCGAGCTGGGTGACCCCGCTCTTGACCAGGTATTCACCCATGGTGTTGGCGATGGCCGGCGGGTTCACCAGGAAGCGTTTGGGAAGTTTCAAATCCCCGTCGTATTGCATCATGCCGGCGTACAACACGTTGGGCCGCGGGCTGCGGTCAAACTCCGACAGGGAGTCCTCTTCGAAAGCGCGGGTGAGCTCAATGGAGCGATCGCCCCTGAAATTAAAGAAGATGACGCCGTCGTTATCCACGATCTTGCCGACGGGTTGTCCCTTCTCGGCGACGACGAACGCGGGGAGGTCCTGATCGATGACGCCCGGGTTGGCCTTACGGAGGGACTCGATGGCTTCACGGGCCGACGTAAACTGCGGGCCGATGCCGCGAACGTGGGTGTCCCAGCCGCGTTTGACCATATCCCAGTTCGCGTTGTAGCGATCCATGGTGATATTCATGCGTCCGCCGCCCGAGGCGATGCGGTAGTCGAAGGAAGGGTCGGTGTTGAGTTCGGCCAGAAACTGCTCGAAGGGGATCACGTAGTCCAGGGCGGACGTTTCGCTCACGTCGCGGCCATCCAGCAGGATATGGACGCGGGCGCGTTTGACGCCTTCGCTCCTGGCCTGACGAAGCATGGCCTTGAGGTGGTCCATGTGACTGTGCACGTTGCCATCCGAGAAGAGGCCGATGAAATGCAGCGTCGACCGGAACTGAAGGGAGTTGGCGATCTGCGATTTCCAGACCTCGCCACGGAACATGGAGCCGGAGGCGATGGCCTCATTGACGAGCCGGGCGCCCTGGGCCAGCACGCGACCGCTGCCGATGGCATTGTGGCCCACCTCGCTGTTGCCCATATCTTCGTCGCTCGGCAGGCCGACGGCTATCCCGTGCGCCTTGAGCTGGGTGGAGACGGCATTGGCCTTGAGCCAGTCGAGGGTGGGGGTCAGCGCGGAATGAACCGCGTCGCCTTCCTCATACTGGCCGATACCGACCCCGTCCATGATGACCAGAACCAAGGGGCCTTTGGGGCCGGGAAAATTCGTCTTCTTCAGTGCCTGCATGTGCCGTTCCTTTCCATGATGCCAAGTGGCGGAGAAGTATAGTATAGTCGCAACCTTCACGGCAAGTACGGGGTGAGACGATCAAGAAAGATTTGGGAGCAGTATGAAGCACACATCGCATCGGGTTGATTTTTGCGTCGTGGGAGGCGGGTTGGCGGGGATGTGCGCGGCCATGGCCGCGGCGAGACATGGGGCGCGGGTGGCGCTGATGCAGGACCGCCCCGTGCTCGGCGGCAACTGCTCCTCGGAGATCCGCATGTGGGTATGCGGGGCACACGGGGAGAATCATCGCGAAACCGGGCTGATCGAAGAGATCATGCTCGATAACCGATTTCGCAATGCCCAGCGCAACTATTCGATCTGGGACAGTGTGCTTTACGAACGGGTACGGTTCCAGCCCAACATCGTGCTGCTGCTCAACTGCTCCTGCAACAGCCTCGAAAAGGACGGCGACCGAATCAAGTCGGTCAAAGGCTGGCAAACGACCACCGAGACGTGGCACACGGTTGAAGCAGAGGTGTTTTCCGATTGTTCCGGCGACAGCATTCTCGCCTCGCTTTCGGGAGCCGAGGTTTCCCTGGGACGGGAAGCTCGGGCCGTCTTCGGCGAAGATATCGAGCCCGAGACCGGCGACAAGAAGACCATGGGCATGAGCTGCCTGATCCAGATGCGGGAAACGGACCGACCGCAGCCGTTCGTGGCGCCGTCATGGGCCAACCGGTATCCGACCGATGCGGATCTACAGAATCGGTGGCATGGCATCCGTGATACGAACTACTGGTGGCTGGAACTGGGAGGCGAGCAGGATTCCATCCACGACACCGAGGAACTTCGTGACGAGCTGCTCAAGGCCGCTTTCGGGGTGTGGGACCATATCAAGAATCAGGGCGATCACGGCGCCGAAAACTGGGTGCTCGATTGGGTCGGGTTCCTGCCCGGCAAGCGCGAAAGCCGTCGTTATGTCGGCGACCATGTGCTGACCCAAAACGATGTGCGGGCCGGGGGGCGGTTTGAGGACCTGGTGGCGTTTGGGGGCTGGTCCATGGATGACCATCATCCTGCCGGCCTCCGGTGGCCGGGCTCGCCGACCATCTTCCATCCGGCGCCGTCGCCCTTCGGGATTCCGTACCGCTGCCTCTACTCGCGCTCGATTTCGAACCTGTTCTGCGCCGGACGGAACATCAGCGCCTCGCATGCCGCGATGAGTGCCACACGGGTGATGGCCACGTGCGCGACGCTGGGGCAGGCGGTGGGCACGGCCGCCGCGCTGGCGGTGTCCCATCGGCTCACGCCGCGCGGGGTCTACGAGAAGCGACTTGCCGATCTCAAGCAGACCCTGATGGACGACGACAGCTGGCTGCCGTGGAACACGCGGGCCATTCCCCGCCTGTCGCGCGAGGCCCGGCTGAGTGCTTCCGAAGGGGATCCTGAACCCCTGCGCAACGGAATCGACCGTCCGGTCGATGGCCAGGACAACGGGTGGACCGGCCGGCTGGGGTCCTGGGTGGAGTATGATTTCGGCTGCCCGGTGCGGTTCCGGCGGCTCCGGTTTGTGTTTGACAGTGATCTGAACCGGCGCGAGATGAACATGCCGTGCAACTACCCGCTGGGGGAGAAGCCGGCAGGGATTCCGGCCTCGATGGTTCGCGCTTTCCGCATCGAAACGATGGATGCGCAGGGGGCCTGGAGCCTCCTGCTTCGGGTGGATGAGAATCATCAGCGTTTGGTGCGTCTGGACACGGACCGTGAGACCCGGGCCGTACGGTTTGTGCCCGAAACGACGTGGGGCGCCGAGTCCGCCCACGTGTTCGCTTGGGAGATTGACGATCAAGGCCCCCTTGTGTAGTTTGGCTGCGTTTTATGGGGAGGAAACGGAATGAAACTGTTCTGGGTGTTAATGGCCGCTGCGATGGCGGCAGGATGCAGCATAAGGGAAGAAGGGACGACTATGGCGACCAATCAAGTGACAACGACGACGGTGATCATGGAGACCTCCGAAGGTAACCTCGAGATCGAGCTGTTTGCGGACAAGGCTCCGATTACGGTGAGTAATTTCCTGGCCTATGTGGATTCGGGATTCTATGCCGGCACGATCTTTCACCGGGTGATTCCCCGCTTCATGATCCAGTGCGGTGGGTTCGACGAGTCCATGCGCCAGAAGCCGACGCAGGCCGAGATCAAGAACGAGGCGGCCAACGGGCTCAAGAATGAACGCGGCACGCTGGCGATGGCCCGGACTTCCGTGGTGGATAGCGCCACCTCGCAGTTCTTCATTAATGTGGCCCAGAATGACTTCCTCAATCACGGGGGGCGGGATTTTGGCTATGCCGTTTTCGGGAAAGTGACCGTCGGCATGGATGTGGTTGACAAGATTGCGGCGGTTCAGACCGGCACGAAGAACGGCATGGGCGATGTGCCTGTGAAGACCGTGCTGATCAAGTCTGTGAAACGGAAATAGGTCTGAGGGCGCGAAAGCGCCCTCGTGGTTCTTTTGAAGAGCGGCAGTCCAGGGCTGCCGCTCTTCTTTTTCCCGGGAAGCGCTACTGGACCTTCTCCATCTTGTCCATGACAAAGCTGACGGTGAAGACCATCGTCGGTTGAGGGCGGAACTCGATCTTGGCTTTTTCGCCCACGGCAGGAACCCAGCCGGCGGGGGACCGTTCCATGCCTCTACGATTGCTGAACTTCACGACCTGACCGGAGGACAGTTTGGCCTTGATCCCGGATTTGCCGACCTCGGTGATCTCCACGGTGGCCGGACTGGTCAGCGATCCGATTGTATTCGGTCCCGCTTTCACAAGCGTCACTTTGTCGACCGCCAGGACGGCCTCCTTCTTACCTTGATTGACCGTGAAGACGACCTTGATCTTGTCCTGCACGGTCGGACGCCAAGTCGCGGGTTCGTACTGGGTTTTGCTGGAGGACAGGTTGAACTGCCGGGTGGTTCCGCTCTCGTCGAGTTTGAACGTCCCGAACCCGGTGTCCGTCACCTGGCCGCTGGCGTCATCAGCCAGGGCGCTGGTCGCCGTCACACCGAGCCAAAGTCCAAATACCAAGCCTGCCAGAATACGCTTTGTCATGATTTTCTCTCCTTCTTTCTGCCATCATTATATCCGAAGCCGATGGAATGCAGGAACAGGAGTCCCGCATGATTGACATCGCTTTTGCGGTGTGTCACTCTACCGCCTCTTCATGAACGGACGCAAGACCATAGTTTTTCTGGGCGATGGCATGGCGGATGAGCCCGTCCCTGAACTGGGCGGGAAAACACCGCTGCAACATGCCCGGACGCCGGGGATGGACCAGATCGCTCGGGAAGGCCGGTCGGGTACGCTTCTGACCCTGCCCGCCGGTTATCCCACCAGCAGCGAGGTGGCCAACATGTCTGTGTTGGGGTGCGATCTGGCGACGGAATACTGCGGACGGGGGCCGCTCGAGGCCGCCGGAAGAGGCATCGCTCTGGGCCCGGACGATACGGCTTTCCGGGTGAACCTCGTCACCACTGACGGAGGAATCCTGCGCGATTTTTCAGGTGGCCATGTGTCGCCTGCCGATGCCGGAGAGCTGATCGGCGCCCTGAATGAACACTTTGGTGATCACCGTGTCAGGTTTCACTCCGGCGTGAGCTATCGCAATATTCTTGTGCTGTCCGGTCGGGACTTTTCGCCCAAGGTCAGCACGGACAAGCCGGACGATAATCATGGCCAGAACGTGGAAGACCATCTTCCCTCCTTTTCGGCCCCCGAAGGGGAGGTGACGGCGGCGTTGTTGCGGAGGTTGATCCGGGAAGCGCCCGCTGCGCTGGCCGATCATCCGGTGAATCGTCGCCTGCGCGCGGAAGGTAAACCCGTTGTCAACGGCATCTGGCCGTGGAGCGGCGGAAAAGTCGGGGTCCTTCGCAAGCTCAAGGACAAATACGGGGTCAACGGGGCCGTGATCTCCGCGGTGGATGTGATCGTGGGGTTGGGCCGGTGCCTGGGAATGACGGTGATCCAAGTGCCCGGCGCCACCGGTTATATTGACACCAACTACGAGGGGAAAGCGGCCGCGGCCATCGAGGCCCTGAAGACGCACGACTTCGTCTATTTGCATCTCGAGGCGATCGATGAAGTGTCCCACGAACAGAATCTTTCCCTGAAGATCAAGACCATCGAGGAGTTCGACGCCCGGATTATTGCCCCGGTGTTAAAGGCCGTCGGACCGGACGTCAACTGCGCCGTCCTGCCGGATCACCCGGTGCCCATCAGGATGGGACGGCACACGAGGACTCCGGTGCCGGTTTCCGCCCGAATCGTTGGATGTGAGCCGGATGGCGTGATGGCCTTCAACGAGTTGGATTGCCCCCGCGGGGCTCTCGGTGCGATGAAAAGCGACGGATTGATGCGCGTGTTGTTTGCATGAATGTGTTGACGCGAGAGCTTCACTCCTGCCTGTCGCAGCTGACCGTTGGGGAAGCGGGTGCCGTCTCGGCCACGTTCACTTTTTCGCCCGGATTCCCCGGTTTCAATGGCCATTTCATCGGGAATCCCGTTTTGCCGGGGGTGTGCATGGTCCAGGCGGTGCTGGTGATGCTGTCCGAGCAAAGAAAGTCTCCCGTGACTTTGAAGCGTCTGGTGTCGGCGAAATGGTTCGCACCGGTCAGACCCGGTACCGAACTGAGTTTTGTGTGTCATGAGCGGGCGGACAAACTCGTTGAAAAGACCGTCAAGGTGCATGTTGCCTGTGGCGGGTCAAAGGTGGCCGACCTCTCCCTCCTGGTGCTCTTCGGAGCGCCGGGGAAGGCGGCCAAGACATGACGCGCCGTGCTCGCCGCCCTCACTTTGAGCGCGAACCTGGCTCCCCGGCTCCTCTGTGTCTGGCGCTCCGCCGCCGCGTTCGATTCAGCGAAACGGATCCGATGGGCATTGTCTGGTTCGGTCGCTATGCCCTCTACTTTGAAGAGGGGGCTGCCGAACTCAACCGGTTGTGTGGTCTGTCCTACGCGGATTTTCTGGAGACGGGTCTGCGCGCACCGGTGGCCCAATATCATGTGGACTACCTCGCGCCCTTGCGGCTGGACGAGGAGTTCACCGTGCTCTGTCGATTGGTCTGGAACGAAGGCGCCCGGTTGAATACGGAATATGAACTGATCAAAGCCGACGGCACACCGGCGGCGCGGGCCTACACCGTGCAGGTCTTCACGTCCGAAACCGATGGGCGGGTCTGCCTGGTGACGCCCCCCTTATTGGAACGCTGTCGAAATCGGTGGAAATCAGGGGAGTTGAAAGGGTTGCAGTCATGAGGGTGCTGGCGGTCGAGCAGGACCTGGTGACCGCCTGGGGCCATGGAGTGGAGGTCTGCTGGCAGGCTCTGCTGAGCGGCCGGCCGGCCTTTTCCACGATTGACCGTTTCGGTACCGGAACCTTTCCCACACATGTCGGTGCGGTGGTCCCGGGGCTCGATACGCGTTCTCCCGATTCGCTGGTCATGCAAATGCTGCGTCCGCTTCTGGCGCCGCTGGCCCACAGGCTGCCGCAAGGGACGCTGGTGATGCTCGCCTCCACAACGGGCGAGGTGGATCTTCTTGAGCGCCGTCTGCTGGGCGAACCGATTGCCGCGGAGGAAAGCCGTCTGGACAAACTCCTGGGCAGGATTCAGCTCTGCCTGGGGCTCACCGAGCCGGGCCAGATCGTCTCGGCGGCCTGCATTTCGTCAGCGGCGGCGGTGGCCCGCGCGGCGGCATTAATCAAGGCCGGAACGCGCGATTCGGTGCTGGTGGTGGCGTGTGACGCGCTGACGGAGTTTGTTTATGCCGGGTTTTCCGCGCTGATGGCACTTGACCCGGAGGGGGCTCGTCCTTTCGATCGTGACCGGAAGGGGCTGACGATCGGGGAGGGCGCCGCGTACGTGCTGTTGATGAGTGAGGAACGCGCGGGCCGCGAACGCCGTGCGGTGGTGGGTGAGGTAGCGGGATGGGGCTTGAGCTGTGACGCCAACCATATGACGGGACCGTCACGCGACGGAGGAGGGTTGGCCCGTGCCATCCAGCAGGCCTTGCATAAGGCCGAGATCGACACGGGAGCCATCGGATCTGTCTCGGCGCATGGGACGGGAACGGTGTATAATGACTCGATGGAACTCAAAGCCTTCCGCCGGATGTTCGCGACGGGACCGGTGCCGGTCTATTCGATCAAGGGCAGCGTGGGCCATACGATGGGGGCGGCGGGGCTGATAGAAATGATGATGGCGCTGCGGTCCCTCAATGAGGGCGTGATCCCGCCCTCCGCGCATCTCGATCACCTGGACCCTGAAGCCGAGGGGTGGGTGGCGCGCCACGCCGTGCAGGGGGTGTCGAGTCGGGTGGCGTTGTCCACCAATTCGGGATTCGGGGGCGTCAATGCGGCTTTGGTGTTGAAGGTATGAGCGATGCCCTTCATAACGCGGTGGTCCGGGGGGTCGGCTGGCTCGACGAGCAGGACTGGGGCTCGGTATTCCGGCGCCAGCGGGTGACGTACGGGGACCCGGCGGGCGTTCCTCCTTGGAAACAGGGTGAGCTGTTTGCCGGAGGCATCAAGAATGTGGGCCGGTTTGACCGGGCGACCCGGATGACGGTGTCCGCGTGCGGGTTGGCACTGTGGGATGCCGGCCTGTCGGCTCCGGCGCCAGCGGTCGGGTTGATTGGAACCAATGCCGGGGGCAGTCTCCTGGCGAACCGTTCCTATTTTGAGGATTACCTTCAGGCTGGGCGCGTGATGGCGCGGGGCAACCTTTTCATCTATACGCTGCCCTCCAGTCCGTTGGCCGAGACCGCCATCCATTTTGGATTGCAGGGCCCTCTGCTCTATGCCGGGTTTCCGGGCGGCGGGGTGGGCGATGTCCTGCAGGCTGGCGTTGATCTGATTGGTGATGGAACGGCGACGGAGATGCTGGCGGTTTACTCCGACGAGAAGGAGGGCCTTGCCTTTCTGATCGGCCGGCAGGAACCGGAAGACCACGATATTGAAAAAAAGCCCGGTGTGAGAGTTCAGAAGTGTGCCGGGGCACTGGCGGAGGGCGGACATGGGGTCCGCGCCTGGATTTCACAGTTGCAGCGGGTGATGGATGGGAGTGATGGCGTATGAACATGAAGCTGATTTATCCCCGGTGGCCCAAGCTGAAAAACCAGCCTGAGTTTCATCTGCCGCCGCATGGACCGGTATGTTTTGCGGCGACGGTTCCGGAAGAGGTCCGGCTTTCGTTTTGTGACGAACACGTGCAGCCGATGGACCTGAACGATTCACCCGACCTCGTGGCGCTATCGGTCATGCTCACGTGCCAGATGCCGCGTGCCTGGGAGATTGCCGACAGCTATCGGGCGCGGGGGATTCCCGTCATTTTCGGCGGCATTGCCACGATGCTGCACCATGAAGAGGTGCTGGCCCATGCGGACTCGGTATTTCTCGGAGAGGCAGAGGGCCGTTTTGGGCAGGTGATCGAGGATTTCCTGCAGGGGCGCCTCAAGAAGGTCTATAACTTTCTGTCTGATTTCCCCGACATGAACCTGATCGGTCCGGCCCGACGAAGCATTCTGGACCGGGAACGGTACAATTTCCGGGGCGTCCAGATGGTGGATCTCGTGCATGCCTCTCGCGGCTGCCGCTTCAACTGCTTTCCCTGCTGCACCCCTTTCCTTGGAGGACGCAAGTTCCGTCCGCGGCCCGTGCAGAAAGTGGTGGAGGAAATGGCGGCCATCGACAACAACCGCTTGTTCATTGTCGACAACTCACTGGCGCAGGACGAGACCTGGGAACGGGAGTTGTTCAAGGCCATCTCGCCGCTCAAGAAGAAATGGGTGTCGCACCCGATCAAGGATCGGGACGATATCCTCGATCTGGCCGCAGCGGCGGGGTGCTGGTATGTCTATCAGGCCGTCGTGGACACGTCGAAATGCATTCGTGACCGGGTGCGCCGTCTCAAGGATCGCGGCATTGGCGTGGAAGGCACAATCATCCTTGGAATGGATGATCACGACGAGGATGCCATCAAGCGCCTGATCGACTTTCTGCTCGAAATCGAGCTCGATCTGGCGGAGTTCACGGTCCTGACGCCGTTCCCGCATTCGTCCATCCGGACGGACCTGGAGAAACAGGGGCGGATTCTCCATAATCGGTGGGAGGAGTACACGGGTGGCACGGTCGTCTACCGGCCGGCGCGCATGAGCGTGGACAAGCTTCAGGAACTGTATGAGTACGCCTGGAACACTTTCTATAAGGACGCTTCCAAAGAGGTCAAGATGGGGCGGCTCTACATGAAGGTGATTGAGAAAGAGCAGGCGGATGGGACGTATCGGCCGATCCGGCTGACGCGGACGAGAAAATGGACTGCTGGGGCAAGCCCCGCGGTGCGGACGGTTGGGGAGGGGACGGGCGCATGAGACTACTGCTGGTCTCCTCCAATCTGGCCGAGACCCCTTACGCCGTCTATCCCCTCGGGATGAGCATGGTGGCCGCGGCGCTCAAACGGGAAGGGCACGAGGTGGTCCTGTTCGACTTCCTGCAGCAGGGGCAGTCGCTGGACTCGATCAGGGAGGTCGTCCGACGGGTGAAGCCTGAGCTGATCGGAATCTCCATCCGCAACGTCGACAACGTCAACCTTCTCAACGAGCAGCGCTACATCGATGCCGTGCGGCACATTGTTCAGGCGATTCGTGGCGAGACAACGGTCAAAATCGTTCTGGGTGGTTCGGGGTTTTCGGTCATGCCCGAGGAGGTTCTGGCGGCCGTCGGCGCCGATTACGGCGTGACCGGCGAAGGCGAACGGATCTTCTGCCATTTCGTTGCCGAGGCGGCCGGGGGAAGGTACCCCGTCGAACGCATTCTTCATGCCACTCCGCAGTTGTCGGGGCTGGAGATCCCCTCGGCGCACTACGATGCCGACATTCTTTCCTACTATCTCAAGAGCGGGAACATGGCCTCGGTGCAGACCAAGCGGGGGTGTGAGCACGGCTGCGTCTATTGCACCTATCCTTTGCTGGAAGGGCGCGTCATTCGCGAGCGCGACCCCGCCGCGGTGGTGGATGACATGGAGGTTCTCGTCCGTCGTCACCAGGCCAAGTACATCTTCTTCACCGATTCTGTTTTCAACGACAACCGCGGACGCTATCGGGCGGTTGTCGCTGAGATGAAGCGGCGCGACCTTCAGATTCCGTGGACCGCCTTTTTCAAGCCTTGTCGCGAACTGGATGCCGGCATCGTCGAGACCATGCGCGAGACAGGGCTCAAGGCTGCCGAGATCGGGTCGGATGCCCCGACGGATACGACCCTGCGGGGCATCGGCAAGGACTTTGTCTTTGCGGATGTGGACCGGACCAATTCGTTGTTCCTGGAGCATGGCGTGGCCACGGCGCATTACTTCATGTTCGGGTGCCCGGGTGAAACCCAGGAGACGGTGCTGGAGGGCATCGAAAATATCAAGCGGCTGAAGCAAACGGCCATCTTCGTGTTCATGGGAATTCGAATCCTTCCGGACACTGGCCTGGCCCGTATTGCCCTTCGCGACGGGGTGGTGGCGGAAGGACAGTCTTTGCTGGAGCCGGTCTACTATATCTCTCCGAAGGTTGACCGGACGTGGTTGGAGACCACCCTCACGGCCGCCTTTTCCGGGACGCGTCACATTGTGTTTCCGCCCGATGCATTGGAGGCCAAACTGCAGTTTCTGTTCAAACTCGGCTATTCGGGTTCGTTGTGGGATATGCTGGCGAAACCGCGAGCGGGAAGAAGAATCGGGAAACCTCAGCCCCAGCCTGATGAAAATGTTACCCCTTAGGGACCGCATCTGGTGTGCGATTCCCGTTTTCAATAACAAGGACACGGTGCGTGACGTGGCCTTGGCCTGCCGTCGGAACCTCTCCCACGTTGTGGTGGTGGATGACGGCAGCACCGATGCCGATATCGGGGCATTGCTGGGCGGCACGGATATCGTCGTGTTGAGGCACTCCCGGAATGCCGGCAAGGGGCAGGCGATTCTCACGGCGCTGCGTTATGCGCTCGAGCACGAGGGGGAGTTCCTGATCACCGTTGATGCGGATGGTCAGCACGACCCCGACGATATCCCCAAGCTCCTTGACATCATGGCCGGACACCCGACAGCGATCGTCATTGGCGCGCGGCGCATGGATGGGCC
>CAYOIT010000049.1:0-16627 GCA_964404035.1 uncultured Verrucomicrobiota bacterium
GCGGAACGCATCCCATGTCGGTTCCACGGCCAAGACGAGATCGAGCAAGTGGATCAGGTTATGCGTCTTCTCAAAGGCGATGTCCGCATCCTGAAGGCGCGCCTTCAGATACTTCTCGGTTGCTTGCTGGGCGTGAAAACACACGGCATCATAGTTCGGGAGCCGACGCACACGTCGCTCCCGACAGGCTGTCAGGTAATCCCCCTCAGCCTTGGCGATCCACTCACACGTCAGGGGCTTCATACAACAACTTCCCGCTGGTGGCCTCTTTCAAGAAGAAGTCGTTCATGGCCACGCGGCGCTCCACATCAGCCGGCGTCCGAATGACCAAATCCACAGCAAATGACGGACTCAATTTCCGGATCATTTCAGCAGCCTTGCTGACACCGCTTCCTTTGAGTGGCATCACCACCAACAGATCAACATCAGAATCCGGCCGAGGTTCGCCCTTGGCATAGGACCCAAACAGTACAATCCGACTCGGCCGGTATTCCGCGGCCAGTCGTCTGCAAAATGCCTTGATTTCTCCGAGTGCCACCATGAATGCAATGTTGCCACACACCCGCCATTCCTGCAACCGGGTTGTTTGCGGCCATTCGGGTTACTTGACCACCACCACCGGCCATGGCGGGTCATTTCATTTGTCAAATGCCCATACACGTCCCCAATGCCTCTGTTTTGGCCACATCACAGCGTGTTCAGAATCTCGTCCGCAGCTGTTTGAACGGACATCAGTTGCGGCTGCTTATCTCTATCTCTTGGGTGCTGTTGTCTGTACGCCTTGACCTCCTTAAGCAGGCTTGTGGCAGAAGCAAGATCCTGACCTGACATCGCATCGCGATGCTTCCAGAGATTGACGACAGCGTTATCGAGTGTGCCTTCCATGCCCAGAAGCATCACATCTGCACCGCGATTCCTGTGGCTGTACAGTGCCATATAGGCAACCATGGCAACCTCGCGATTCACAATGGCTTCTTCTTGGGAAAGGAACCGAGATCGGGAATGGGCGACGCCTAGCCACCAGATCATGGAGAGAGAGGCGGAATAGATAACGGCAACGACCACTCTGATGTTCATCTTCTTCATGGTCACCACCAACACCAAACAGATGGAGTTTTTGGGTCTTTGACAACATCACCCTTTTCGCTCGATCCCGGAGCGTTCTTCGAAACGAACGCATTGATTGCGCTCGCCGTGTCCGCCCACGGCAATTGCACAAAGTCAATTGCCGCACCAGCTGTTTCGAAGAACCACTCAGCCAACGACGAACCGGAAGGGATCGGCGTCCATGGTCCTGGCACCCCGGAGAAGAAGAAGGGCGCACCTTCTGTCATGTCCCGCGCATAGCCACGAGCACCATCAGCCCATCTCACTTTGCTGCAGCAGCAATTGTACTTCCGCTTGAACCCGCGCATCCAGCGTACCTTCAGCATATCATACGAACTGCCACCTGCCCCGCCGGCCACAGGGCTCTCACCCACAGGTACAAAGCCTATGCACTTCCACGCAGGATCGAGAACATCGTCCTCTCCTGCACTCGTGCAGCTCTTCCAGGGCCATTCCAACAGACCCAATGGATCGACCCGATCCATGAGCGCATTCGCAATGTATTGGAACAAGCTCGGTCCGCCTCGCTCCCCCATCGGATCCCTACTCACCCACGTCCCCAACCCGGGATCGTAAAATCGTGAGCCATAATCCACACTGCTTCATCGGGGGTCCGGGACGGCTTTGCGGCCGCCTGTGTCGGCCGCCAGGAGTTCCGTGAGCAGGGTGTTCCCGGGCGCCCGGACCAGGGTGAGGTTCGCTTCGCCCTCCACAATACGCCTGGTTTCCAGAAGTTCGAACATAGGGCCGGCCACTTCTGCGTCACGGCTGATCTCTGCCATCGCTTTGCCGACAATGGCGGGCCGTACGGCTGCCGCCTTGCCGAACTCAACGGCCGCCTGGCGCTCCGCCGTGCTGGTGATGATGCTCACCTGGTTCACCCCGTCCTGCTTGATCGCCGCCGTAACCTGACGCAGGCGGTTCACCACCTTGCTCTCGATCTGCCTGATCATCTCCGGATCACGGAAATGAACCTTGCGAATGTAGATCGACCCGAGTTGGTACCCCCACTCGTTGGACTTGGGCGTAACCTCGTCGCGCACGGTCCGACTCATGCCGTGGCGGTCAATCAGCATCTTCGCGAGCGGCAGGTTGCTCAGGCAACGGACCGTGGAATTGCTGACGTTGGCCGCCAGCGACCCGCGCGGGTCGATGTTCTTGAACAGATAGGCCACAGGGTCACTGATGAACATCTCGTACCAGATCCCGATACCCATCGGGGCGCCCTCTTCGGAGTTCACTGGCTGGCTGCGGAGGTATTCCTGATCGAGCCGCATGTCCGTCACGTGGCAACGTCCCAGCCACGACACGAACAGCGCCTTCCACCCCAGGCGTGGCCATAGAAGGTACAGGCCAGGCTCATTCAGGATCCCGATGACCTTGCCGAACAGCACGTAAACATGGCACCGGCGCTCTCGCACAATGGCATACACGCCCAGGAGTCGGGCCACCCCCAGCAACACCGGCACTCCGATCAGGAGGGCCACAAAGGTCGCGATCGCAGTTATGAATAACATCACAGTCACGGCTTTACCTCCATGATCACGCGGTTCGCCTGGACAAACAGCTCCAGTTTGGCATTCCGCACATACGCCGCCATGGCCGCATTGCCGCCATGATGCTTGAGTTCGGCCAACTGCTCGGACAGACGCCTCAACGGCTCCACCTCCGCTTCCGCCTTCAGCGTCTCAATCTCCACGGCGCGCCGGGATTCGACAATCCTCTGGTCAGCGGCCGCCGTTGCCAGGCTGATGTCCGAAGACACCTGGTTATGGGCCGTGTTGATCGCGGCCAACGCCGACTCGACCTCAGGCGGTGGATCGATCCCGGTAATGAGCGAAGCATCGAGCAGAATACCGTAGCGGGCCTGCGAGCACTGGCATTCCTGGTCCATGTGTTCGTTGAGGTCCCGCAGGTTCTTCCGCAGGTCATTGATCGAGATCCCCTCGACCAGAACGGCTTCCGCGGCCCCGTCCACATCCTTCTTCCCCGGCGCCTCGAACGTCGCAATCCTCTCCCGTAGCACGGAAACGAAGTAGCCCATCACATGCGCAATCGGCTTGGTCACACCGAAGAGATAGGCATAAAGATTCCGCTCAGAGACTTGGAATCGAATCTGGCCGGTCAGCCCCGTATTTAGCTGGTCCTTGGTGACGGCTTCCAGCACGGTGCCGTTCTGGTTGGCATGGGGCGAGGCCGGGTCAAAAGCCATGTTGACGGTCTCCGTGGCGACCGAGACCTTGTAGACTTGTTCCCAAGGCCATTTGAAGTAGGGCCCGCCCGGCATGATCACCCGGACTTGCGGGAAACAGTACCTTTCCTTTTCATCCTCCCGCAACGAGTCTGAAATGGGATCGTCCGAGGTCGTCAGGCTTCCCAACCGTTGAGCGCGTCCGAATACCGTCTTCACAGCCCGCTGGTTCTGGTCCACCGCATAGAACCCCGTCAGAACGCAACGGACGACCACCCAGGCCACAAACCCCAAGGCCACTCCTATCACAATATCCATGGCTGCCTCCCACGCTCTATTCGGATTACCGTTGCTATTCTGGTCACGTCAAAAATGGACCCAGTCCGCGCCGAGAACAAGAACAAAGTCTGTTCTCCCGACTTAACCGCGCCATGGCCAACAAACGGACATGACCTTCTTCGACGCTGGGAGTAGGGCGTTGGTTGTTGGATGTCCTTTGAAATAGGCTGAACACCGCTCAGAGGCCAGACTGAAGAGCGGGTTGAGGATTTGGCTTCACCGCTTCTTTCGGGCTATGGTAATGCTCTTGCCGAATCAATTGATCAACCCTCCAGTCAAGGATCCGGTATGGACTATCTGCCTCTTGGTTCGCGTTACGAGACCATGCGCTATAACCGTTGCGGACGGAGCGGGCTTCGCCTTCCGGCCATTTCACTCGGGCTGTGGCATAACTTTGCCGATGTCGATGTGTTCGAGAATGCCCGGGCCATGGTAAGGCGGGCGTTCGACCTGGGCATCACCCATTTCGATCTGGCCAACAACTACGGCCCGCCGCCGGGCTCCGCCGAGACGGTTTTCGGACGGCTGGTCAGCATGGACCTGAAGCCCTTTCGCGATGAGCTGATCATCTCGTCCAAGGCCGGCTACCGGATGTGGCCGGGCCCTTACGGGGAATGGGGGTCACGCAAGTACCTCGTCGCCAGCCTGGACCAGAGCCTGAAGCGGATGGGCCTGGACTATGTGGACGTTTTCTATCATCACCGCCCCGACCCGGAAACCCCGCTGGAGGAGACCATGCAGGCGCTCGACTACATCGTCCGAAGCGGCCGCGCGCTGTATGTCGGCCTGTCCAACTACAACCCGGAACAAACCCGGACCGCCGCGGGTCTCCTGCGTACTCTGGGCACGCCCTGCCTGATCCACCAGCCTTCCTACAACATGTTCAATCGCTGGGTGGAGAACGGGTTGCTGGGCGTCCTGTCAGAGGAAGGCATCGGCTGCATCGCCTTCTCGCCTCTGGCGCAGGGGTTGCTGACCGACAAGTACCTCAACGGCATTCCTGAGGGATCGCGGGCCTCCAAGCCCCATGGGTTCCTGCGGCCGGCCCATATCACCGACGCCAAGCTGGCACAGGTGCGTCGGCTGAACGAGGTGGCCCGCAAGCGGGACCAGAGTCTTGCCCAGATGGCCGTTGCCTGGATTCTGCGACACCCGGGCATGACCACGGCCTTGATCGGTGCCAGCCGGGTGGGGCAGATCGAGGAGGCGGTCGGCGCCCTTGGCCGGCTCGCGTTCACCGGCGAGGAACTCCAGGCCATCGAGGACAGCCTGGCCGGTTGACACCCCTCAGGACGCAGCGGGGTCGTGGCTGATCACGCCCCGCAAAACAATACGCACTTGAGACGCAACGGCAAGTGCGGCATGATCCTTGCCAAGGCACACGAAAGGAATCGTTATGAAGAAAGCGCTCCTGTTCATTCCGGTGACCCTGGTTCTGTCCTCGATCGCTCATCTCTGCTTCGCGGAGACCAAACCGCTCACCCTCGCCGTTATTCCCAAAGGCACCACGCATGTCTTCTGGAAGTCCGTTGAAGCCGGAGCCAGGGCGGCAGGCAAAGACCTGGGCGTCAATATCGTCTGGAAAGGCCCGCTCAAGGAAAACGACCGCGCCCAACAGATCGCCATCGTGGAGCAGTTCGCCGCCGAAGGCATCAACGGCATCGTCCTCGCCCCGCTCGACGATACCGCCCTGCAACGGCCTGTCGCCTCCGCCACCGCCAAGGGAATCCCTGTGGTGATCATCGACTCCGCGCTCAAAGGCGAGGCCGGCAAGGAATTCGTCAGCCTGGTCGCCACCGACAACCGCAAAGGCGGCGCCCTCGGCGGTGAACGGCTCGGCACGCTGCTGGGCGGCCAGGGTAACGTGGTCCTGCTCCGCTACCAGGTCGGTTCGGCCAGCACGGATGAACGCGAGGCGGGATTTCTGGAGGCGATCCGGCAAAACCCGGGCGTGAAGATCCTGGTGGATAACCGATACTCCGGCCCCACCGCCGGCGATGCCAAGAACGCCGCCATGAACCTCCTCGATAAACTCCGGGACGCACAGGGCATCTTCTGTCCCAATGAGTCCTCGACCTTCGGCATGCTCCTCGCCCTGCGCCAGAACAACCTTGCCGGCAAGGTCAAGTTCGTTGGATTCGACACCTCGCCGCCACTGGTCGAAGCTCTGAAAAAAGGCGAAATCGACGCCCTGGTCGCACAGGATCCGGTCCGCATGGGTTACCAGGGAGTCAAAACCTGCGTGGACCGCCTTCGCGGCGTGAAGACGGAACCACGGGTCGACACCGGGGTCCGATTGATCACCCGCGATAACCTGAACGACCCGGAGATCAAGAAGCTACTCGGCCTCCCGGACTGACAACCGAAGGGTGGTCTCCATGCCCCAACACGCCACGCCCCTCCTGCAGATGGAGAATATCCGGAAGCGTTTCGGGGCCACCCTGGCCCTGAACGGCGTGGACCTGAGCGTGGAGGCCGGACAGGTGCTGGCCCTTGTCGGCGAAAACGGCGCGGGCAAAAGCACGCTCATGAAAGTACTCTCCGGCGCCTATCAGCCGGACTCGGGAGAGATCAGGCTTGAGGGCCGGCCGTTCCGTCCCCGCCATCCGCACGACGCGCGACAAGCCGGCGTGGCCATGATTTACCAGGAGCTGTCGCTGGCCCCGCACCTTTCCGTGGCTGAAAACATCCTCCTCGGGATGGAGCCGACGCGGTTCGGCTTTACCCGCCGCGCCGAAATGCGCCGGCTCACGGTCGAGGCCCTGCGACAGGTGGGGCATCCCGATATCCACCCCGGGACACCCGTGGCCGACCTCTCCATCGCCGCGCGGCAACTGGTCGAGATCGGACGCGCCGTCGCCGTGGGCTGTCGTGTGCTGGTGCTCGACGAACCCACCAGCAGCCTTACGGCGGAGGATATCGACCGGCTTTTTGCCCTCGTCCGCCGGCTGAAGGAGCAGGGTCACGCCATCATCTACATCTCCCACGCCCTCGAAGAGGTCAAAGCCATCTCGGACCGGTTCATCGTGCTCCGCGACGGGGCCAGCGTGGGAGGCGGCGATACGGCCACCACCCCCACCGAACGCATCATCACCCTCATGGTCGGACGCGAGGTGAAGGATCTTTACCCCCGTTCCAAGCGCGCGATCGGCGAACCGGTTTTGGAGATCGACGGGATGGCCGGTGTTTCAAAGCCGTCGTGCGTCTCGCTCACCCTGCATCGCGGCGAAGTCCTGGGCATTGCCGGACTGGCCGGCGCCGGACGAACGGAAAGCCTCCGCGTCCTGTTCGGTCTCGCCCCCCTCCGCCAGGGGCACATCAAGGTCGGCACATACAGCGGCCCAGCCTCGGCCGCCGACCGATGGGCACAGGGAGTGGGAATGCTCAGTGAAGACCGCAAGATCGAGGGACTGGCGCTGGCGCTCTCGATTGCGGATAACGTGACGTTGTCGAAGCTTCGGGGATTGGGCCCGCCCGGCCTCGTCCTGCCGTCCCGGCAACACGACGTAACGACCCGTTGGATTGACACGCTCCAGGTCAAATGCCGCGGTCCGCACCAGATCGTCGGCGACCTTTCCGGCGGGAACCAGCAGAAAATCGCCCTGGCCCGCCTGCTCTACCATGATGTGGAGGTGCTGCTGCTCGACGAGCCGACGCGCGGTATCGACGTGGGCTCCAAGGCCCAGATCTACAAGTTGATTGACGCTCTCGCGGCCCGGGGGAAGGCGATCCTGATGGTGAGCAGCTATCTTCCGGAACTGCTCGGCATCTGCGACCGCATTGCCGTGATGCGCCGCGGCCGGCTTCTTCCCCCGCACCGCGTCGAGGAGATTGACGCTCACACGATTATGCAGGAGGCAATAGGAAGCCCATGAAAACCTGGCTGAAGAAACTCGGGCCGTTGATCGGCCTGGCCTTCGTCTTCGTCCTCTTCTCCGCCTTGCGCTGGGAGAAGTTCCCGAGAGCCGACAACCTCGAAATCATGCTGCTGCAGACGGCCGTGGTCGGAACCGCGGCGCTGGGCATGACCATTGTGATCATCAGCGGCGGGATCGACCTATCGGTCGGGTCCGTCATCGCGCTGAGCACCATCACCATTGCTTTGCTGCTCAGCCACGGGGTGCCGCCCCTGCTGGCGGCACTCGGCGGCGTGGCAACGGGCTCTCTCTGCGGACTCTTCATCGGAACGCTCATCACCCGGCTCAAACTGACGCCCTTCATCGTCACGCTCGGGATGTGGGGGGCGTTGCGCGGCGCGGCGAAGGGGCTCGCGGGGGAACAGATGGTGATGGCGCCGGGTACCTGGCTCAACAACCTCCTCAGGGCGATCGGCGAGGGGGAACGATGGAGGCTGCTTCCTCCCGGGGTTTGGCTGATGATCCTGCTCGCGTTCGTCGTGGGCGGCCTGCTGCGCTACACGCGGCTGGGACGCCACATCTTCGCCATCGGTTCGAACGAGCAGACCGCCCATCTCTGCGGCGTCAACGTGGCTCGCACCAAGGTGCTGGTCTATGTGCTGGGCTCAAGCTTCGCGGGGCTGGCGGGGGTGCTGCAGTTCTCCTACCTGACCGTCGGCGATCCCACGACCGCCATGGGGGCGGAGTTGGATGTGATCGCCGCCGTCATCATCGGCGGAGCGAGTCTGGCCGGCGGGGAAGGCACGATCCTGGGCAGTCTGATCGGCGCCCTGATCATGACCGTGGTCGCCAACGGCTGCACCAAAATGGAGTTCCCAAACTGGGTTCAGGAAATCGTCACCGGCGGGATCATCATTATCGCCGTCGCCCTCGACCGGCTGCGGCACCGGCGTTGATCCCTTTCAGCGGCCGTTATCCAGGCTCTGACGAACCCGCTGCGCCAGCTCTTCCGGGTTGTAGGGCTTGATCATGACCTCGTCGTGCGCCAGGTCCAGACCGTACTGGACGGCGGATTGCGATCCGAAGCCGGTCATGTAGATCACCTTGAAATCGCTCCGCAGTTTGCGGGCCTCACCCACCAGAACCGTGCCGCTGAACTCCGGCAGGATCAGATCGGCCAGCATCAGGTGAATCGGCTCCTTGCAGTCCTGACAGATCTTGAGCGCACTCTTGCCATCCGCGGCCTCGAGCAGCTTATAGCCAAGGCTTTCGAGGATGCGGACGGCAATGCAGCGCGCGGCCATGTCATCCTCAATCACCAGCACGGTTTCCGTCCCTCGCGGCAACGCGGCCTTCTCGTCGGTCACCGGCTCCGGCGGGGCTGATGTCACCGCCTTGAAGAAGATCAGGAATTCGGACCCTTGTCCGGGCATGCTGTTGACCTCGATGTAGCCCTGGCACTGCCGGACGATGCCGTAGACGGTGGACATACCCAACCCCGTGCCCTTGCCTCGTTCCTTGGTCGTGAAGAACGGCTCGAAAATGCGTTCCCGAACGAGCGTGCTCATCCCGCAGCCGGAATCGCGAACCAGCAGTCGCCCATAGACGCCGGGCTCGACGCCGACATGCGTCCGGCAATGGTCCTCATCCAATACCACCCGGTCGGTCTGAATGAGCAACACCCCGCCTTTCGGCATGGCATCGCGAGCATTGACCGCGAGATTGAGAATCACCTGCTCGATGCCGCCAAAATCGGCTTCGATGAACCCCGTATTCTCGCCCAGCTTGATCTCCAGCGAAACATCCTCACCCAGGGTGCGCTTGAGCATCTGAGCCATGCCGTTGACGGTCGCATTCAGCTCGAGGGGGCGGATTTGAAGTGCCTGCTTGCGCCCGATGGCCAGAAGCTGGGAGGTAAGCTCGGCCGCCCGTTCGGCGCCGGCGATCACCTGGCGGATATCATCGCGAGCCTTGTGCCCGTCGGGCAACGCATCAAACGCGAAATTGCCGTACCCCAGGATGGAGGTCAGCAGGTTGTTGAAATCGTGCGCCACGCCCGCGGCCAACAAGCCCAAGGCTTCCATCTTCTGCGACTGCCTCAGTTGCGCATCGCGCTCGCCCAGCAACTCCTCGGCATCTTTCCGCTCGGTCACATCCCGTAACAGCAACACGCTGCCGCCATGCCGCTTGAGCAGGCCGGTGATGATCTCCAGGGGAAACGTCTTGCCATCCTTCCGCCGGCCCGTCGCCAGGCCCACATGAAACCCATCCCGCTCCAGCGCGTCGTAAATCTCATGTCTTTCACCAGGAACGCTCCGCCGGTCAAAGTAGAGCGTATCCGTCTTGCGTCCGATCACTTCATCCAGCATGTACCCGAACATCCTGATCACCGACGCATTGGCCATGAGAATGTTGCGGTCACGATCCACCACCAGCAGAACGTCCGGGTTGATGCTGTCGATGATATCCTCGAGTTCCGAGCTCCGGATGGCTTCCCGACGCCAGCGGACGTAGGATCCGATCAGGAGCGCCACCAGCCAGACCACCAGAAAATTGGTGATGAACTGGATCAGGGGGAGGCTGGCATGCGGACGGAAAAAAGCGCTGATCTTCTCGTTGAAGTTGATGGCCGCCCCGATCACTGCGGCCATCACGGCCACCGCGAGCGAAAGACTGAGGATCCGCCATTCGCGGCTCGTGACGGCGAGCACCCGCAAGGGGTCGCGATGCTTCTGTCTCATTGGCATGGCCATTCCGTCCTCACACCTGCCCGCGGGCTTGCGCTTCCTCCGGGGAGGCCCAAACCCTCAACCGTCCCTTTTCACGTTGTCCCGGCGCCAGCCAGCGGCACCCCTTGACCGTGTTCAAGGCATTCGGGAAGCCCATCCAGGGCTCGACGCAGAAGAAAGGATTCTCAGTCATCGTGTAGAGCTGAACGAACGGAAACAGATGAGGGTCTTCCACCCCTTCCGCCACCGTGTGGAGGACCATGCCGTCCGGGAAGACCAGTTCAACACCCGTCGCCGGCGCCACCTCGGTCAGGCGTTCGTTGATCTCGGGCGAGGTAATGGATTGCGGCAGGAGCGGAGACGCTTCGCGACCGACAATGTGGGTCAGTCGCTCATTGTAACGCAATTGCGTCCGGGTTTTGTAGCGGATCCGGGTCTGCTCCTTACCTGCCCCGGGCGGCGGGGTCAGATAATAAGGATGAAAGCCGGCATAATACGGCATGGGGGCCGAGCCGGTGTTGGCATACTCCTGCTCGATGGAAAAGGCTCCGTCCCGCGCTTCAAACCGCAGCGTGACCTCAAACGGAAAGGGATACTGGAGGAGGGTCGCTTCGGTATCGCGCAATCGGAGGGTCAGCGCGGTCCCGGTCGCCTCAACGACCTCCCAGGGCATTCGCATGCTGAACCCATGGTTCTTCATCTGGTAGACGCGTCCGTCGTACAGGTAGCAGCCGGCCTGGCCATCGCGTTCCAACCGACCGCAGATGGGGAACAGAAAGGGGTAGCCGCCCCGCGTTTTTTCAGACTGGGGTTCCCAGAAGAAAGGATGCTGAAAAAGCACCTCGCGTGACGTTCTCTTCCACGGCAGGCGCAGCGCACTGACGATGGCACCCAGTTCCGGCACCACCTCAACCTCAGACAAACCGTCCTCCGCCCGCAACCGGTACACATCGAATCCATCGTGTTTGAAGATCATTGGACGCATACCCTATCGCACAAACGCAGGAACGAAAAGCCCGAAAAAAGGCTATCCACGAAGAGAGGTTGAAAACTGCCGCTGATTCGGTTAACCTCACCGACCTGTATATCGGAGACTGAAGGATGCGTATTCTGTGGACTGCCAATCTAACCCTCGCCAACCGGATCACCATCGGGCGTTTCCTGTTGATCCCCGTCTTCATCCTCTTCACGATTTACTACATGCTCAGCGTGGGCAATAACCTGCCCAACGAACGGCTGCGCTGGCTCGCTGTCACCGTCTTCGTCGTCACCTGCCTGACGGACGCGCTGGATGGCTATTTCGCGCGCTCGCGCAACGAACGCACACGGCTGGGAACCATGCTGGACCCTCTGGCCGATAAATCGCTGCTCCTGTCCGCCCTGATCCTGCTGACCGGGCCGTGGGGCCGGTGCTTCAACCCGCACTTACCCGTGTGGTACGTCCTGCTGGTCCTCAGCCGCGACATCTTCCTGATCGCCGGCGGCATCTTCATTCACCTGGTGGTGGGCCACATGGACGTTCGCCCGCGCGTCGCCGGAAAAATGGCCACGTTCTTTCAAATGGGGCTTATTCTCTGGGTACTGGTTCAGGGCCCGGCCCGGGGATTTCCGTGGGTACTGGGCGCTGCGGCGGCCTGTACCCTGATCTCAGCCCTGCAATACATCACTGACGGGGTCCGTCAGCTCGAAAAAGCCCACGCTCATGAACAACACACCTGAACCTGTCAAGGCGCCGGCGCATGCCGTCGTCGCCATCGTCGGCCGACCCAACGTCGGCAAATCCGCCCTCTTCAATCGAATTCTCGGCAGACGTCTCGCCATTGTGCATGAGGCCTGCGGCGTCACCCGCGACCGCCTCATCGCGCACGCCGAATGGAATGGCAAGTCCTTCGAGCTCGTGGATACCGGTGGACTCAGCGAGTTCGATCGCGCCATCACCCCCAACCAGATTGATGCCGAAACCCGGCATCAGTCCGAGATTGCCATCGAGGATGCCTCGGTGACCATCCTGGTCGTGGATGTGGAGTCTGGCGTGGTGCCGCTGGATGAGGAAGTGGCCCGCCTGATGCACCGGAAAGGCATACGGACCATCATTGCCATCAACAAGTGCGACAACCCCGACCGCGACACCCTGACCGAGCCGTTCCAACGCCTGGGCTTTCCGGTCTTCGGTGTCTCGGCGCTTCACAATCGCGGTGTGTCGGAACTGATGGACGCGGTGTGCACCCCCCTCCCGACCACGAGCCTCATCGCGCAGCCGGACCTGATCAAGGTCACCGTGGTGGGCCGCCCCAACGTTGGCAAGTCCTCTTTCATCAATCGCCTCATCCGCCGCGAGCGCATGATTGTCTCGGATGTTCCGGGAACCACGCGCGACAGCATCGATGTGCCGTTCTCCGTCGGCAGCGGCCCTTCCGCGCGAAACTACCTGCTCACGGATACCGCCGGCCTGCGCCGCATGGGCAAGGTCGATAACGCCGTCGAACGCTTCAGCATCTTTCGCGCGGAGCGCAGCATTGACCGCGCCGATGTGGTCATCCTGATGCTGGACGCCACCCAGGGACCGACGTCGCAGGACAAGACCA
The DNA here is from genome assembly GCA_964404035.1 of uncultured Verrucomicrobiota bacterium. Classification (GTDB taxonomy): domain Bacteria; phylum Verrucomicrobiota; class Kiritimatiellia; order CAIKKV01; family CAITUY01; genus CAMBRF01. The sequence goes on from CAYOIT010000049.1 coordinate 12,809, forward strand.
TCGCCAACACGGTCATTGCGGAGCGAAAAGGCTGCGTCGTGATCGTGAACAAGTGGGATCTCATGGGCCATTCGACACAGACCAAGTACCGTGAGGCCCTGGCTCACACGGTTCCCTTTCTGAGCTGGGTGCCCATCGTCTTCGTCTCGGCCAAGGATGGCTACAACATGCGCCAGAGCCTTGACACCATCGATCTCGTAGCATCGCAGGTGCAGACACAGCTTCCCACCGGCCTGTTGAACCGCACCATCATGAACGCTTTCGAACGCGTCCAGCCCCCCGTCATCAAGGGCAAACGTTTCAAGATCTACTACGCCACGCAGCTCGGTGCGAAACCCATTCGACTCGGCCTGTTTGTGAACGATCCGAAACGTCTGACCGATACCTACAGCGAGTACCTGATCCATGCTTTGCGGCGTCAGTTCGGACTGGAAGGCGCGCCCATTCAGTTGGTCCTGAAGGAACGTCCCCGGGCCGAATTCGTGGCCAAGGCGTCCCCGCGTCGCCACCGCCAGCGTCCGCGCAGCTAGTACATCGTTTCATAAATACGCTAACGTATTCTCCAAGGTGGACCGTGCTGTCCCCAGCGCGGTCTAACGCCGGTAGGGACACCGGCGTCCACCTGGCCCGATAGGCAGTGTATTTACGCCATCGTGTCCTTAGGATTCCCTCGACAGCGCGGATACAATTCTCATAAAACGTTGTATATAAAAGTCTTATGGAAATAGTTTATCGCGACAAAACCGTCCGCCCAAAAAACATCAAAATTTTCCTTATTTCTCCTTGTGCACCACTACAGGTAGTGGTAACTCTCGTTCGTTCAATAGCGCTGGTAGCATATTTTGTACTGCTCACCCACCCGTTAGTGCACTGTATTTTGTCGTAAGGAACGCCGAAGCAAGGAGTTAATGCAATGCCCGAAGTCACCCCGCTCACAGAGATCCCCAAGAAGCCTGTGAACCCCGCCAGCGAAAAGGAGCCGGTCTCCGGTAATACCCGCCGCCCCACCAAGCGTCCCTCATCGTCAACCGGAAAAGGACTTGCCGTCGACCGCGTCTTCACGCAGAAGGGCAGCGGCCCCTTTGACGGCATCGAATGGGACCATCGCAAAGCCTCGATCACGGATGACAAGGGAACCGTGATCTTCGTCCAGGAGAACGTGGAAGTCCCGAAGGCCTGGTCCATGCTGGCCACCAACATTGTCGCCTCGAAGTATTTCTACGGCGGCGCCCAGAGCAAGGAACGGGAAACCTCCGTCCGCCAGCTTGTGGATCGCGTGGCGCGCGCCATCGCTGATTGGGGCCGCAAGGACGGCTACTTCGCGACCGCGGAAGATGCCGAGACCTTCTACACCGAGCTGGCCTGGTTGTGCATCAACCAATACGGTTCCTTCAATAGCCCGGTCTGGTTCAACGTGGGCCTGCATCATGCCTATGGCGTCTCTTCCGACAGCCGGTCGAGCTACTACTGGAATCCCGACGCCCAGAAGATCGAGATGTCCCGCGACAGCTACAAGCATCCCCAGGCCTCCGCCTGCTTCATCCAATCCGTGAAGGACACGATGGAAGACATCATGCGCCTCGCGGGGACCGAGGCCATGCTGTTCAAGTACGGCTCGGGCACGGGCACCGACCTCAGTTCCCTGCGCAGCAGCCGCGAGAGACTGTCCGGCGGCGGGACCCCCTCCGGGCCCCTCAGTTTCATGCGGGTCTTCGACCAGGTCGCGGCGGTCATCAAGTCGGGCGGCAAGACGCGCCGGGCCGCCAAGATGCAGAGCCTGAAAATCACGCACCCGGATATCGTCGAGTTCATCACGTGCAAGACCAATGAGGAAAAGAAGGCCTGGGCCCTGATCGACCAGGGCTACGACGGCTCCTTCGGCGGCGAAGCCTACTCGTCCGTCATGTTCCAGAACGCCAACCTCTCCGTCCGCCTGACCGACGACTTCATGAAGGCGGTGGAAAACGACGGGGAATGGCAGACCCGCTCCGTCACCACCGGTGAAGTGGTCGACACTCACCGCGCGCGCGACCTGATGCGGATGATCGCCGAGGGAACACACCTCTGCGGCGACCCGGGCGTGCAGTACGATACCACGATCAACCGTTGGCACACCTGCATCAACAGCGGCCGGATCAACGCCAGCAACCCCTGTTCCGAATACATGTTCATCGACGACAGCGCCTGCAACCTGGCGTCCCTGAACCTGATGAAATTCTGCGATGCCGACGGCACCCTCGACGTCGCGCGTTTCCGTCATGCCGTCAGGATCTTCATTATCGCCCAGGAAATCCTGGTCGACAGCGCCAGCTATCCGACCGAGGAAATCGCCACCAATTCCCATCTGTTCCGTCCGCTGGGCCTGGGCTATGCCAACCTGGGCGCCCTGCTGCTCAGCATGGGGCTCCCCTACGACAGCGACGACGGCCGCACGTTCGCCGCCGTGGTGACGGCGCTGATGACCGGGTGCGCCTACGCCACGTCCGCCGAGGTCGCCGCCGTTCGCGGTCCGTTCGACGAGTTTGCCAAGAACCGCGACGCGATGCTGAACGTCATCGCCATGCACACCGATGCCCTTCAGCACATCGACAGCGTGCGCTGCCCCTCCGGCCTGCTCCAGGCGGCCCTCGACATCTGGGCGAAAGTCCAGCGCGATGGCGCGCAGCACGGTTTCCGTAATGCCCAGGTCGCCCTGTTGGCGCCCACCGGCACCATCGGGTTCATGATGGACTGCGACACGACCGGCGTCGAACCCGACATCGCCCTCATCAAGTACAAACAGCTCGCCGGCGGCGGCCTGATCAAGCTGGTCAACCGTACCCTGGAATCCGGGCTCCGGCGCCTCGGGTACAACGGCGAGGTCGAGAGCATCATGAAGTACGTCGACGAGCAGGAAACCATCGAAGGGGCTCCGTTCCTCAAAGAGGAGCATCTGCCGGTGTTTGACTGCGCCTTCAAGCCCAAGAAGGGCACGCGCTGTATCTCGGACAAGGCCCATCTCAAGATGATGGCCGCCGTGCAGTCGTTCCTCTCCGGCGCCATCAGCAAGACCATCAATATGCCGAAGGAAGCGACCGTCGAGGACATCATCCAGGCCTATCTGGACGGCTGGAAGATGGGGCTCAAGGCGGTGGCCATCTATCGCGATGGTTCAAAGCGCACACAACCGCTCAACACCAGCCGCACAGACATCAAGAACGGCGACGTCAAGGCGCCCGCCTCCGCGACCACTCCCAGCCGTCCGTTCCGGGCCCGCATGCCGGCCACACGCCGCTCGATCACGCATAAGTTCGAAATCGCCGGCCATGATGGCTATATGACCGTCGGTCTCTATGATGACGGCAAACCGGGCGAGCTGTTCATCACCATGGCCAAGGAAGGCAGCACGGTGGGCGGCATCATGAACGCCTTCGGCACGGGGATCTCGCTGTGCCTGCAGTATGGCGTGCCGCTTCAGGCGCTGGTCAGCAAGTTCTCGCACTGCCGGTTCGAACCGAGCGGATACACCAGCAATCCTGACATTCCGATCGCCAAGTCCCTCGTGGATTACATCTTCCGCTGGCTGGACATCACCTTCCCGAACGGTTCGGTTCGGGACGAAATGACCTCCCGGAAAGAAGACGGGATCGCCTCCGCCTCCCCCGCCCCCTCATCCGATGCGGCCTACCAGCGCGTGGATGAGCAGTTCAAGGGATTCCAGGAGGATGCCCCGGCGTGCGACCGGTGCGGTCACATCACCACGCGTAACGGGGCCTGCTACCGTTGCCACAACTGCGGCAACTCCATGGGGTGTTCGTGAAGCGGCAGGTGCCATGCCAC
>CAYOIT010000049.1:16637-28805 GCA_964404035.1 uncultured Verrucomicrobiota bacterium
ATGCCACAACAACGCATAAAGCCACTGGTGGCGGCCGCTCTCATGGCGGCCGCCGCGTGGGGCCCCGCCGGGGCCGCCACGCCCGCCGGACCGGGGGCCGAGCGCCCCCCGGTCTTCCCGGCGGCCGAGCAGAACGTGATCAACATCTTCAAGCGCGTCTCGCCCTCCGTGGTCGCCGTGGCCAACAAGGCCATGCTTCAGGATCTCTTTGACGCCACCCTCTACGAGGTGCCTCAAGGGGCGGGCTCGGGCTTTGTGTGGGACAAAGACGGCCATATCATCAGCAACTTCCACGTCATCTATGGGGCCTCGGCCATCCAGGTCACCCTGAAGGATGGCACGACGTACAATGCCAAGGTGGTCGGAATCGATCCGGATGAGGACATTGCCATCCTGAAAATCGAGGCGCCTCGAACCGCGTTGATCCCCATCGAACCGGGCCGGTCGGGAGACCTGCAAGTGGGACAGACGGCGCTGGCCATCGGTAACCCGTTCGGGCTCGACACCTCGCTCAGTGTCGGCGTCGTCAGCGCCCTGGGCCGTAACATTACCTCCATCAATCGCCGCACGATCCATAACGTGATTCAAACCGATGCCGCCATCAATCCCGGCAACTCCGGCGGGCCGCTGCTGGACTCCTCCGGCCACCTGATCGGCATGAACACCGCCATCGTCAGTCCGAGCGGGGCCTATGCGGGGATCGGGTTTGCCGTGCCGGTGGACACCATCCAGCGGGCCGTCCCGCAGTTGCTCAAGACCGGCCGCATCGATCGCCCCTCACTCGGCGTGCGCATGGTGCCGCTGGCGCTGAGCCGTCAGGCCCTGAGCCGCGGCGTGGCCATCCATAGCGTCATTCCCGGCAGCGCGGCCGAACGGGCCAATCTGAAGGGCATCCGGCAGACGCGGCGAGGGGAAATCACGTTCGGCGACATCATTCTCGAAATCGACGGTGCCGCCGTCAATACCGAGGAAGAGGTGTCGGCCGCCATTGATCGCCATCAGGTGGGCGATGAGATCCGCATCACCGTTCAGCGTGGCGATACGCCGCGAACGGTGACGGCCAAACTCCGGAACGCCGAATGAGCCTCTATTTCCCGTTCGCGTCCACGCACACCAGGCGGCCCTTGTCGTTACGACAGTAGATCAGGCCGTTGCACAGCGTCGGCATGGTCCAGCACACCCCGTCCAACACCGTCTGGCTCCACAGTTCGCGATAGCCCTCGGGAGTGGCCTCGGCCACCGACAACGTCCCCTTTTCGTTCAGGATAATGAGTTTTCCATCGGCCAGCATCAGGCTCCCGAAGCCGCTCTCTTTCCGGCTCCAGCGAACCGCGCCCGTGGCCGGATCGATACAGCATACCTCGCCCCTGCCCGTGTTGCCGTTGATCCCGTAGATCGCCGACCCGAACCACACCGGGGTACTGAACTGGCTGGCCAGATTCTTATTCTCCCAGGCAACCTTACACCCGGCGCCGGTCACCTGTAACAGGGCCCCACCCCGTCCATACCCGGAAGAGATGAACACCTTGTCCCCCATCACCAGCGGGTCCGCTGCATTGACGTCATAGCTGGTATTCCACGCATGGGACCAAAGCTCCTTGCCCGTGGCGAGTTCAACTGCCACCACGGCCTTGGCCGCGAACACCAGGACGGCATCCAGGCCCTCTAGCTTGAGGTGAACCGGCGAGGCATACCCGCCGCCGGCGCCACCGGAGGCCCATTGGGTTTTGCCGGTAGTCTTGTCCAAGGCCAGACCGTGCGCTCCCTCATTCACGATCAACAGGTCTCCCGCCACCAGCGGCGACCCTGCCAACCCCCATTGCGGCAGCTTCAAAGCCGGCTCATCCGCCGGTGCCCGCTGCCACCGGACACTGCCCTTCTCCGCATCCAGGCACAAAATCAGCCCTTCCCGGCTGACGGTGTAGACGTTACCCCCCTCGACCGTCGGCGTGCAGCGCGGGCCGGCGTAGCTGCCTTTCTGGCACGGGTAGCTGTACACCCAGAGGCCTTTCCCGGTGGCCGCATCAAGGCAGGACACGACATCCTGTCCCTCACGGTTGCCCATGGTGTACAGGCGGTCGCCACGGATCGCCACGGCGGAATACCCCGCACCCACCTGGCCCTCCCACACGGTCCTGGCGGTCGTCCCCGTCTTGAACCAGCCCTTTTCCACTGAAATTCCATCGCGATTCGGCCCACGGAACTGGGGCCAATCGGCGCCAAACGCCAGGGAACCCAGACTGAGACTCGCCACTACCACTACATGGATTGCTTTCATCGTCATTCCTCCCGCCAGATTGTTTCCCTCACAGCCCGCGCAGATCGAGACAGATCAAACGTCCCTTGTCATTACGACAGTAGATCAGCCCGTTGCACAGGGTGGGCATGGTCCAGCACACCCCGTCCAACACTTTCTGACTCCACACTTCGCGGCAGGCCTCCGGATCGTCCTCAATGATCGCCAGGGTCCCCTTTTCACTGAGCACGATCAGTTTGCCGTCCGCCATCGTCAGGCTTCCGAATCCAACCTCGCCATTGAGCCACTTCACGGCGCCCGTGGCAAGATCAACACAACGCAGGTCCCCTTCCCCCGCATCGCCATGAATTCCGTAGACATGCAATCCCGACAGGACGGGGCTGCTGAAATGACTGACCAGTTTCTTGTTTTCCCATTCCACTTTGGGGGTGGCGCCGGTGACCGTCAGCAGCGCCGCACCATGCCCGTACCCGGAGGAGATCAGGACCTTGTCACCAGTAACCACCGGATCGGCCGCATTCACGTCACAGTCCGTCTTCCAGGGATGGGCCCACACCTTGCGCCCGGTGGCAGCATCGACGGCCGTAATCTCCTCGGTGCCAAAGACCAGAACGCCCGCCCGGCCCGCGATCGTGATCGCCACCGGCGAGGCATAGCTGGCGCCTTCTCCACCCGATGACCACTTCGTCGCACCGGTCGCTTTGTCCACCGCCAGGCCGCTCGATCCCACATTCACCACGACAAGGTTACCCATCACGAGCGGCGAACTGGCGAACCCCCACGACGGCGGCTTGGCCTTCATCTCCCTGCCGAGGTCGCGTTTCCAGAGGACGGTTCCCTTGGCGGCATCCAGACACAGGAAGAGGCCCTCGCGACTGAGGGTGAAGACCCGGCGGCCCTCGATCGTCGGCGTGGAACGCGGTCCTGGATAGTTCCCGGCGCGGCAGGGATACGAGTAGTCCCAGATCCGCTTGCCCGTCAGGGCGTCGAGACAGTAGACCACGTCCTTGTCGTCCCGGTTCCCCATCGTGTAGAGACGGCCCGCCTGGAGGGCCACCGCCGCATGCCCGACGCCCAGCTCAGTCTCCCAGACCGTGCGGGCGGTCACCCCCGCTTTGAACCAGCCCTTTTCGAGGGAAATACCGTCGCGGGTCGGACCGCGAAACTGGGGCCAGTCGGCACCGAAGGCCAGTGACGTCAACCCGATCCCCATCATCCAAATCCATCCGAGCTTCCTCATGACTGTGTCTCCTTACCCCTTCGGCATGACCGGAAGCAACAGCCGCTTCAGCTCGTCATCAAGATTACGCCCCTGGAAGGCGCGAAGGCGCTCATCCTGACGGGCCAGCACACTTCGACGCAAGGCCTCATCGCCGGCCAACCGCCCCATCATCTCAGCCACGGCCTCAAACTGCCTTTCCGAAAAAAGCACTCCCGCCCCGGCCATGGTTTCCGGCACAGCCGCCGCGGCACAGGCCAGCACCGGGACGCGATGCACCATGGCCTCAATGAGCGGGATGCAGAATCCCTCGTGCTCGCTCATGCAAAGAAACACCCGCGCGCACCGGTAACAGGCGTTCAACTCGGATTGACGGATCGCCCCGGTGAAGATCACCTCCTGCAGCCGGAGGTCGCGGGCCATTGAGATCAACAGGCGCTGATACCGCTCGGTCCCGGCGTAGGAGCCCGCCAGGATCAACCGCGAATCCGGCTCGACCGTCTTCTGGAACAGCGTAAACGCCGAGATCACATCCTCGATCTTCTTGTTGGGGGCGCAGCGCCCCACAAACAGGATGTTGACCTTCCCGTCGGAAAACCGCCGGATCACCCCCCGATCCGGGGTCACGCCCAGCGCTGAAAAATCGAGCATCAGAGGAAGCACCTCGGGGTGGGAATACCCCCATTGCCTGAGCTCGTCGGCATTATAGGAGCTGTCGGCGAGATTGACCTCAGCCGCCCCCGCCAGGCGTGCCGCCTGCTCGCGCCCCAACGCCAGCGCATTCGCCGTGGCCGGCTGGATCAGCCGGAAGTACCCGGGGGGAGTGATGTTATGATAGAGAATGGCTTTCTTCGCCCGCAAGGAGGGAAACACGTCATTGGCGCAGGATCCGATGGAAAGATGCAGCAGCGCCGCATCGCCCGCCCCGCAGGCGGCGGGAAGCTCGTCCAGATCGCGGGCGTCACCGCGCAACTCGGGCAGAATGCGCTTCCGTTCGCAGAAAATGTGGGAGTCAAAGCCCCACCCCCTGAACAGGCGCCGCATCACCAGCGCCTCGTTGCTGATGGCATCGCCGCGGTTGAACCCGGCAACCAGTTGGTGAAACGCGGGCATGGTTTCCTTATTTCGTTTCCGACGGGGGCGCGGGAAGCGTCGCGGGGTCCGCCCCGGCCTGGATCAGTTTCTTCCGGACCGCGGCATTTTCCGGGTTCATCTTCAGGCTGAGCAGCCAGAACTGACGAGCTTTGCGGGGAGTCTTGAGTGCCGCCCAGGTATCCCCCACATGCCCGGAGATCACGGGATCATCCGGCATGTCGGCCAGGGCCTTCTGCAGATACTTGAGCGCTTCGTCAAACTTACCCTTCCGGTAGTGGATCCAGCCCAGGGTATCGAGAAAGGCCCCCTCCCCCGGCTCGACCTCAAGCGCGCGCTGGGCATAGTCCTGGGCCTTGTCGAGATTCACGCCCTGCTCCGCCCAGATGTAGGCCAGATAGTTCAGCGCCTGCGCGAACTCGGGCCCCAGCGCGATACACCGTTCCAGCAGGCGCTCGGCCTCCTTCATGTGCCCCGCCTGCTCACAGGTGGAGCCGTACCAGTAATAGAACTGGGGCTGAAGGGTCTTGGCAACAGCCGGGTTCTTCGCGGCTTCGCGCTCGATCGCCGCAAATTCCAGAATGGCCGCCTCGAACTGCTTCTGACGGCTGTAAAGGAACCCCAGGAAAGCCCGGATGCTGAGATCGTCGGGGTTGTTGACGATGGCATCCCTCAGGGTTTTCATGGCCCTGGCCGGCGAGGTCCTGAGCTGAAGATTGGCCAGCTGCAGCCAGGTCAGCACGTCCTGCGGAAGCGCCTGCGCGCCACGGCTCAGATAGTCCTCCGCACGGGCCAGATCCCCTTGCGCCTCGTAAATTTCGCCCAGGAACAGAACGATCCTGATGTTCTCAGGCTGGCTGTGCTCCAGTTCCCGGAACAAGGCAACGGCTTTGGGGTACTCGCCCAGCGAGGCGTAACTGCGGGCGGTCAGTTCCTTGACGGCGGGATGGTCGGGTTGCCGGATGCACTCAAAGAAGGCCAGGGCTTCCCGGGGCTTGCCGCTCTGCAGATAGAGCCGGCCTATGTTCTCACAAAATTCCGTCAGGGGAGCACGATCCCGGCATTTGCTCAGGCCGGTCTCCACCGTGGCCAGAACCTTCTTCAGGCGGGACTCGGCCGCATACAAGGTGGCAAGGCGCACATAGACGTCCGAGCGGTCCGGGGCGAGCTGGAGCGCATCCTTGAACTCCGCCTCCGCCTTATCGGGTTTTTCGTTCAACTGGTGAACGATCCCGAGCAGCAGACACACCTCGACGGAATCGGGGTGATAGGCTTTGGCCCGGTTAAGCACCATCAGGGCGCGGTCGTTCTCCTTCCGCGCGAGATAGCCGGCCGCCACTTTGAGGGTCAACGGGAGATAGGAGGGATCTTTCTCGGCCGCCAGCCGCGAATGACGCAGACTGGCGTCGAAACCGCCCAGTGTGGATTCAGAAATCAGGGCCTGGCTGTAATGAGCCAAAGCCTCGGCCAAACCCGAACTATCCGCCTGAGCGGCAGTGCGGGACTGGTCCGAGGCTCCCCTGTCGTACGGCGTACGACATCCGACCATGACCAGGAGCGGAACCACCGCGAGCCATGAACATCGTGCTCGCATGTCCGACTCCCCGTCTTACTTGTTCTTGTGCCGGCTGGCCTTCTGCCGTTTGCGCTGCTTGTGCTTCGCCATCTTTGCCCGGCGCTTCTTCTTGATCGATCCCACGATGTACTCCTTGTTCGATTAACCTGGACCCCAACCCGGTTGCTTACCGGATCACTTTGTTCAACGGAAGCTCGATTATGCCTTCCGCCCCGACACGTTTCAATTCCGGAATGATCTCCCGGACCACTTTCTCTTCCACCACCGATTCGACGGCCACCCAGTCGGAGGACGCGAGACGATTGATGGTGGGAGCGTGCAGGGAGGGAAGAATCTTGGAAATGGCGTCCACCTTGTCGGCGGGCGCGTTCATCTTGAGCAGCACGCGCGACTCAGCCGCCAGGGCCCCTTGCATCAGCATGGCAATCTGTTCGATTTTGCGGCGTTTCCACTCGTCCTGCCACGTTTTGCGGTTGGCAATGAACTTCGTCGTGGATTGCAGCACCACGTCCATGATGCGCAGGTTGTTGGCGCGCAGGGATGACCCCGTCTCGGTCAGTTCCACGATCGCATCCACCAGTTCGGGCACCTTCGCCTCCGTCGCCCCCCACGAAAACTCAACCTGGGCCTCCACACCGTGCTTGGCGAGATAGCGCTTGGTCATTCCCACCGCTTCGGTGGCAATCCGCTTGCCCTGAAGATCCTTAACCGCATGAATCTTGGAATCGTTATGGACCGCGACCACCCAGCGCACGGGCCGCATGCCCTGCTTGGCGTAGATCAGATCGGCCACTTCATGCACATCCGACCCATTCTCCTGGATCCAGTCAAAGCCCGTGATCCCGGCGTCCAGCACGCCCAACTCCACGTAGCGGCTGATCTCCTGGGCCCGGATCAGGCGACACTCAATCTCAGGGTCGTCGACATTCGGCACATAAGAGCGGGATCCCACCGACACCTTGAAGCCCGCCTTTTGGAGCATGGCGAACGTGGCTTCCTGCAAGCTACCCTTGGGCAGCCCCAATACCAACTTGTTCATCGCAATTCCTTTCGATTCATCAATTCCCTTTGCGTTCGGCAAAAGGCGGCGGGATAGTAGGTCAATCGGCGGCGGGCGTCCATAACTATCTTGCGGGTCAAAGAATCCGGGTCGTCCGCCCCTCCACCCGCACGCGTCCCTGCGCCAGCCATTGCAGCGCCTCGGGAAACGCAAGGTGCTCCTGTTCCTGGATCCGCGCATGGAGCGTGGCCGGCGTATCGTCATTCAACACCGGCACGGTCTTCTGCAGGATAATCGGCCCCGTATCGGTGCCTTCGTCCACAAAGTGAACGGTGCAGCCGGTGACCTTGACCCCGTACTCCAGCGCCTGTTTCCAGGAGTCCATGCCCGGGAAAGCCGGCAGCAGCGCCGGATGAATGTTCACAATGCGGTTGGGAAAAGCCTGCAGCATCCCCCGCTTGATGATCCGCATAAAGCCGGCCAGGGCGATCACCTCGACCCCATGGCGGCGCAGGGCCGCCACATAACGCTGCTCGGCCTCACCCTCCAGTTTGGTCTTGAAAGGAGCCGCGCTGACAAATTCGGCAGGAATCCCCTGGCGGCGCGCCCGTTCAAGGATGAACGCGTCTTCGACGTCCGAGAGGACGCACACCACCCGCGCATGGAGCCGGCCGGCCGCAATGGCCTCAAGAATGGCTTGGGCATTGGACCCCTTTCCGGATCCCAGGATTCCTATGGCGAGCGGCGTATTCATGGGCGGGCATCATAGAGGGGGGGGGCGTGGATGACAAGTCCCGCGCGGTCTTTTTTTGTTCAGCCCACCCGATCCGCATGCTAGCATGACCGCTAACCAACCATGAACGCCGACTCCTCCAACCCAGCGTCGTTGAGCGCCCTGCTCCAGTCCGGCAAGGGCCATGTCCACCTTGCAGGGATCTGCGGGATCGGAATGGCCGGCCTGGCGGTCCTGCTCAAAGCGCGAGGCTTCAAGGTCACGGGGTGTGACCTCATGATCAACAAGCTTGCCGGCTGGTTGCGCGAACGCAGCATCGAGGTGGTCGAGAAGCACTCCCCCTCCCACATCAGTCCGGACGTGTCCTGGGTCGTGCGCAGCGCCGCGGTCTCCCTGAAGGCTCCCGAGATCGAAGCGGCCCACGCGTTGGGCCTGCCCGTGTTCAAGCGCGGCGAAGTGCTGCCCCTTCTGCTTGAAGGATCGACCTCCATCACCGTGGCGGGCACGCACGGCAAGACCACCACGACGTCCTTTATCGCGCAGGTCCTGCGCTCGGCCGGCCGCGATCCCTCGTTCTGCATCGGCGGGGAAGTCGACACGCTGGGCGGCGTGGCGGGCATCGGACAGGGCGGCCTGACCGTGGTCGAGGCGGACGAAAGCGATGGCACGCTGGCCCACTACTCGCCGGACGTGGCCGTCGTCACCAACATCGAATTCGACCACATGGAGCATTTTACCAGCGTGGAAGCCTTCGAGGAGTGTTTCCGGACCTACATCGAACGAACCCGGCGACGGGTGGTCTACTGTATCGATGACCCGCGGGCCGCCCGCCTTTGCGGCGGGCAGTCGAAGGCCGTCTCGTACGGGCTGAGCCCTCTGGCCGACGTCCACGCCATCTCCCTGCATGAACGCTCCACCGGCACGGAGTTCACGCTGGTTCACCGGAAGGAAGTGCTCGGACGGTTGACCGTCCCCGCCCCCGGACGCCACAATGTCCTCAATGCCCTGGCCTGCGTGGCCGTCACCCTCGAGCTCGGCCTCACCCTGGACGAGATTCGCAGCGGCCTCGGCAACATGGCGCTTCCCCGGCGTCGTTTCGACCGCCTCGTGGATCGGGATGACGTGGTCGTCATCTCCGACTACGCTCACCATCCGTCCGAAATCGCCGCGCTGGTCCGGGCCGCCGAGCACTTGCACCGTACCCGCGTGCTGGCGGTCTTTCAGCCGCATCGCTATTCCCGTACACTGGCACTCGGCCCCGACTTCCCCGCCGCCTTCAAGGGCCTGAGCGAACTGGTGCTGCTTCCCGTCTACGCCGCGTCCGAGCAACCGCTTCCCGGCGGCTCGGTTTGGGACCTCTACGCGCACTGCCGCCGCGAGGCCGGCCTCAATGTGACGGTGGCCGGGTCACTCCGTCAGGCGTGGGACTACTGCCGTGGACAGCTGCGCCTCGGAGACCTTTTTCTCGTGATCGGCGCCGGCGATGTTGAACGGATCGCAGGCTGGGCGCGCGCCGACTTGCACCAGACACGGGTTGAGGAACTGGAAACCTTGCTCAGGCAGGCCATCCGCCAGGTGACGCTCGAGGCCACCCTCGTCAAGGGGCTGGAACCCCTGGCCCGCAAGACCACGATGGGCGTGGGCGGCAAGGCCGACCTCTGGCTGGAACTCGGGTCCGAAGGCGACCTGGTCAAGGTCCTCAGGTGGACCCGCGCTGAAGCCATCCCGTTCCAGGTTCTTGGCGGCGGCAGCAATGTCCTCATCAGCGATCTGGGCGTCCGCGGCGTTGTGGCGCGTCTGAGCGGTACGGCCTTCCGCCGCATCCAGGAAGACAACGGCGTGATCGTGGCGGGCGCCGGAGTCTCATTGGCCAAACTGCTGGCGTGGCTGGAGGAACGGGCGCTCGCGGGCATGGAGTTCCTGGAGGGGATCCCCGCCACCGTCGGCGGAGCGCTGCACGGCAACGCCGGCGCGTTCGGCCAGGCCATCGGGGACCGGGTGGCCTGGGTGCGCGGATTCGACCGGGACGGCGCCGCCTGCACGCTGAGCCACCCGGATCTCGATTTCGGATACCGCCGGTGTCCCCGCCTTCAGGACCTGACCGTGGTCGAGGCGGCATTCACTCTGGAGGCGGGCGACGTCACGCAGATTCGGAAGATCCGGAACGACGTTGCCGGCAAACGCGCCTGGCTGAAGGGCTTCCATTCCGCCGGGTCCGTGTTCAAGAACCCGCCCGGCGACTTCGCGGGACGGCTCATCGAGCAGGCCGGCATGAAAGGGTTTGCCGTTGGCCATGCCAGCATCTGCCATCAGCACGCCAACGTGATCGTGACGGAACCCGGCGCCAGGGCGTCGGATGTCCTGGCCGTGGTGGAGCGCACCCGCGACGAAGTCCGACGCCAGTTCAACATCGCCCTGGAATTGGAGATGGTCATCATGGAATGAGAATCGCTGATGCGGTTCATTCCGAAACGTGATAGATAGGGAACTGAAAAAAGCCATAAGGAGTTCATATGAGTGTCGACGATCTGTCCCATGATGAGAGACTTGCCTTGGTAGCCCTGACGGAGCTGGCGGTCATCTCCGAGCATAACATTACCGATAACGAAGTAGCCAAGGTCGACGAGATCGTCGAAGCCCTGGGCGAAGCCAGTTTCCAGGACCTGGCCGAGGAAGCCGAGCGGCGGTTTGCCGACCGCGAGACGCTCAAGGTGTTCCTTAAGAGCATCACCCGCCAGGAAGCCCGGGAAACCATCTACGGCACCGTGCTTTCGGAGACCCTGGCCGACACCATCCCCCACGAGCAGGCCGAGTTTATGGGATGGCTGGGCGCTGAGTGGAATGTTCCCATAACCCTGGAAGGTGGAACCAACGCGTGAAACGGGAGTCCATTCCCTTTGATGCGTTGACGCTGCCCGTTGTGCGGCAGTTCAATAACCGTTGGATGCTGCTGACGGCGGGCGAGAACCGCCCCGGCGGATTCAACACCATGACCGTTTCGTGGGGTGGGTTGGGCGTCATTTGGAACAAGCCGCTCGCCATGGTCGTCGTCCGCCCGAGCCGCTTCACCTTCACCTTCATCGAAGCGCATGACACGTTTACCCTGTCGGCGTTCCCCGGCGAGTACAAGGATCAGTTGACACTCTGCGGGACGCGTTCGGGACGCACCTTCGACAAGATCAAAGCCTGCGGACTGACCCCGATCTCCTCCTCGGCCGTTGCCGCACCGGGGTTCGACGAAGCCGAACTCATCCTCGAATGCCGCAAAATGTATTACGACGATATTGAGCCCACGCATTTCCTCGCCGGCCATATCGAAGCGAATTACGGAGGACGTGACTATCACCGCATGTACTTCGGCGAGATCGTCGCCGTTCACGGAACCTCGGACTATGCGCGCAAGTAACCAGCAGCATCACTCCTCCCTCTTCTCCAGATCCCGAAACCTGAGACTCAATCAGTTACCCAATAAGAAAGGAACCCCCATGCGGAAGACAGAAAGAACATCGGTTATCGCAGGAATAGCGCTCGTATCCCTTCTGGCTTGGAGTCCGGCCCTGCGGGCGGAAAACGTCAACGCCTTCCGTTTCGGCGCCGATGAGCGGGTGCGGCAGGAGTATTTCGATCACATCCCCAGCAAAGTGGATTCCGCCGCCTTCGCGCGCGGCGGCGAAAACAACTACCTCCGGTTCAGAACCCGCTTGTGGGCCGAGCAGGCGCTCGGGTCCAACGTTGCCTTCCGCGTCCGGGCTGTGAACGAAAGTCGGGCCTGGTTCGCGCCGGACGTTTCCGAGCGTCCCCAACGAGCCACTTCCGAGTGGCCGGACGAATGGGTGCTGGACAACCTTTACTTGGATGTCGCCAACTTACTCGATAACTCGCTCGATCTGCGGATCGGCCGTCAGGAACTGATTTACGGAAACGGCCGGGTCATCATGGAGGGAACGCCGGGCGACGGCACGCGCACCTTCTACTTCAATGCGGCCAAGGCCACTTGGAAAGCCATTCCGAAAACGACGATCGACGTGTTCGGCACCTACAACGAACCCGAAGACAACCTGGCGATCAACCCCGCCGATCGCGATCTGTCCGCGTTCTCACGATCCAGGGAAGGGGTGACCGAAAGCGGCGCCGGTCTCTATCTGAAGAACGCGTCAGCCCCGCAACTCCCCTTCGAGGCCTACCTCATCTACAAGCAGGAGGAGTCGTGGGATCAGGCGGCCAAGACGAATGCCACCGGTTTCGTGCCGCCCCAGTATGCGTGGCAGACGCTGAACCCGGACCGCAAGGT